>NZ_BAAHBM010000068.1:0-18100 GCF_054776675.1 Angustibacter aerolatus | reverse complement strand
GTCCGGGCGCCGCCGGGGGAGCAGGGCGCTCCGGCGGTGGTCGTCCCGGTGGCGTCGCCGGCGGTGCCCGCACCGGTGGCGGCGCTCGATCTGGTGGTGGTGCCGGCGGTGCTCGTCCCGGCGGGCAGCGCGGTCCGGCGCAGGTCGGTCGGCCGGGCAAGCCCGGCCGCTCGCCGGGCCGGCTCGCCCGCGAGCCGGAGATCGCCGTCGACGTGCACGACGAGGACGGCGTCCGGCTGCAGAAGGTGCTGGCGTCCGCCGGCCTCGGCAGCCGTCGCGCCTGCGAGACGCTCATCGCCCAGGGCCGCGTGCAGGTCGACGGCCACGTGGTGCGCGAGCAGGGCGTGCGCATCGACCCCAGCCGGCAGACCGTGCACGTCGACGGCACCCGCATCCAGGTCGACGACGCGAAGGTCTACCTGGCCTTCAACAAGCCGGCGGGCGTGGTGTCGACCATGCGCGACGACCTGGGGCGGGTCTCGCTCGGCGACTACACCGCCGAGCTGACCGAGCGGCTGTTCCACGTCGGGCGGCTCGACTCCGACACCGAGGGCCTCATCCTGCTCACCAACGACGGCGAGCTGGCGCACCGGCTGCAGCACCCGTCGTACGGCGCGCCGAAGACCTACCTGGCCGAGGTGCCGGGCCCGGTCGCGCGCGACGTCGGGCGGCGGCTGCGGGCGGGCGTCGACCTCGACGACGGTCCGGCCACGGTCGACAGCTTCCGGCTGGTCGACAGCCAGCCCGGCAAGGCGCTGGTCGAGGTGGTGTTGCACGAGGGCCGCAAGCACATCGTCCGCCGCATGCTCGAGGCGGTCGGCCACCCGGTCGAGCGGCTGGTGCGGGTGCAGGTCGGCCCGGTGCACCTCGGCGACCTGCGGCAGGGGCGCTGGCGGGTGCTCACCAGCACCGAGGTCGGTCAGCTGCTGACCTCGGTCGAGGACTAGCGCGTGGCGGTCCGGGCCATCCGCGGCGCCGTGCAGCTCGACGTCGACGAGCGCGAGCACCTGCTCGCCTCGACCCGCGAGCTGGTCTCGGCCGTCATGGAGGCCAACGACCTCGGCACCGACCAGCTCATCTCCATCGTGTTCACGGTGACCGCCGACGTCCGCTCGGAGTTCCCGGCGGTGGCCGCCCGCGAGCTCGGCATGGGCGACGTGCCGCTGCTGTGCACCACCGAGATCGACGTGCCCGGGGCCCTGCCGCGCGTCGTCCGGCTGATGGCGCACGTCGAGACGGACGCACCGCGCGCGCAGGTGCAGCACGTGTACCTGCGCGGCGCGGCCGCGCTGCGCCGGGACATCGCGCAGTGACCGACGCCGTCGACACCTCCGCGGGCGAGCGGCGGCGGCCGCCGGTGCGGGTGGTGCGCGTCGTCGGCACCGGGCTGGTGGGCGCCAGCGTCGCGCTGGCCCTGCGCCGGCTCGACGACGACGCGCTGCTGCCCGACCCGTCGCCGACCGCGCTCGCGCTGTCGCGCGACCTCGGGGCCGGACGGGTCGTCGACGGCGGCACCGAGCCCGACCTCGAGGTGGTCGCCGCCAAGCCGGACGTCGTCGCCGACGTCGTGCTGGCCGAGCTGGCCGCCCGCCCGCGCGAGGTGGTCACCGACGTCGCCAGCGTGAAGGCCGCACCGCTGCGCCGGCTGTCGGACGCCGGTGCCGACCTGCGCCGGTACGTCGGCGGCCACCCGCTGGCCGGCCGCGAGCGGTCCGGGGCGGTCGCGGCGCGCGCGGACCTGTTCGAGGGCCGGCCCTCGGACGTCGTGCCCACGGCGGCCAGGATGCGGGCGGCCGTCGAGCTGGGGCGCGCGGTCGCCACCGCGCTGGGGGCGCGGGTGAGCACGATGACGGCCGCCGAGCACGACGACGCGGTGGCCGTGGTGTCGCACGTGCCGCAGGTGGCGGCGAGCCTCGTGGCCTCGCGGCTGCGCGAGGTGCCCGACCGCGCCGTCGAGCTGGCCGGGCAGGGGGTGCGCGACGTCACCCGCATCGCCGCCAGCGACCCCGCCCTGTGGACGCAGATCCTGAGCGGCAACGCGGCGGCGGTCGCCCGCGTGCTGCACGCGGTGCGCGCCGACCTCGACGCCGTGGTGACCGCCGTCGACGCCCTGGCCGCGGAGGCGCCGGGTGCGCCCGCCGACGGCGCCCGCGCCGCCGTGGCGGGCCTGGTCGCGGCCGGCAACGAGGGCCGCGCCCGCATCCCCGGCAAGCACGGCGCCGCCCCGACCCGGTACGTGCCGGTGCCGGTGCTGGTGCCCGACCGGCCCGGCGAGCTGGCCAGGCTGCTGCACGACGTCGGCGCGGCCGGCGTGAACCTCGAGGACCTGCACCTCGAGCACAGCCAGGGGCGACCGCACGCGGTGGCGGAGATCGCCGTGCTGCCGGCGGCCGCCGCCGGCCTGGTGCGAGCGCTCGTCGCGCGCGGCTGGACCGTGCACGCCTGAGCGAGCACGGGCCGCGCGGGCACCTCGACTAGAGTGGGGTGGTTCTCGGGCGCCCGGCAGCAGCGTCCGCCCACCCGCCGACGCCCCCAGGAGCACCCGCACGTGCCGACGACCAGCACGCCCAGCACGCCCGACCGGCCCCGCCGTCCCGTCGTCGTCGCCGTCGACGGACCCAGCGGCTCGGGCAAGTCGAGCGTGTCGCGCGCGGTCGCCCGGCGGCTCGGGCTCGCCTTCCTCGACACGGGCGCGATGTACCGCGCGCTCACCTGGTGGTGCCTCCAGCAGGGGGTCGACCTCGACGACGCCGAGGCGGTCGCCGCGGTCTGCCGCACCCTGCCGCTCGAGATGGGCACCGACCCGGACGCGACCACCGTGGCCGTCGGCGGCACCGACGTCGCCGCCGCGATCCGCACCACCGAGATCAGCTCGCAGGTCAGCCGCGTGGCCACCAACCTCGACGTCCGCGCGCAGCTGCGCGAGCGGCAGCGCGACCTGATCCACGGCGCGCCGAACGGGTGCGTCGCCGAGGGGCGCGACCTGACGACCGTCGTGGTGCCCGACGCCGACGTGCGCCTGCTGCTCACCGCCAGCGAGCAGGCCCGCCTCGAGCGCCGCGCCCGCGAGCTGCACGGCGATGCCGGCGAGGCGGCCGTCGAGGCCACCCGCGACCAGGTGGTGCGCCGCGACCGCGACGACTCGACGGTGTCGCAGTTCACCGAGGCGGCCGACGGCGTGCTCACCGTCGACTCCTCGTCGCTGACCCTCGACGAGGTCGTGCAGCTGGTGCTCGACCTCGTCGCCGAGCGCACCGGGCTGGCGCCGGCCGCCGGCGGCGCCTCGTGAGCGACGGGCCCGACGAGGCGCCGACCACCCGCGCCGCGCTGCGTGGCCGCTGGGTCGGGCGATTCCTCTTCCACGTCATCTGGCGCGGCAGGGTCGTCGACGGGCAGAAGCTGCCGTCCGGCCCGGTGCTGCTCGCCTCGAACCACAGCGGCTTCCTCGACGGCCCGCTGGTGTTCGGGCTGGCGCCGCGGCCCTCGCACTTCCTGGTGAAGGCCGAGATGTTCCAGGGCTTCCTCGGCCGGGTGCTGCACTGGGCGGGGCAGATCCCCATCGACCGCAGCGGCTCCGACCGCCGCGCCCTGCAGCTCGCGCTCGCGGTGCTGAAGCGCGGTGACGTCGTCGGCGTCTTCCCCGAGGGCAGCCGCGGCGCCGGCGACGTCGCGGCGGTCCACGCCGGCATCACCTGGCTGGCGCTGCAGTCCGGCGCGCCGATCGTGCCGGTCGCGACCCTCGGCACCCGGCGTCCGGGCGACCGCGAGCGGATCCAGCTGCCGCTGCACCGGCTGGTCGTCGTCTACGGCGACCCGGTGACCCTCGAGTCGCCGCCCGGCGTCCCGCGCCGCGAGGCGATCCGCACCCAGACCGAGCGGTTGCGGCAGGTGCTGGCCGACCACGTGCTGGCCAGCAGCGCCCGCACCGGCATCCCGCTGCACGGCGAGACCGTGCCCCACACGCCCGCAGGAGACACGCCGTGACCGACGGCACGCACGACCCGAGCACCCCGACCGACGCCCCCGACGAGACCGAGGTCGTCGCCGCCGGGCTGCGCGCCGGCCTCGACGACTACGAGCTGAGCCCCGAGGACCAGGCGCTGCTGCTCGGTGACGGCGAGGCCGGCTGGGACGACGCGCCCGCCGGCCCGCTGCCGGTGCTCGCCGTCGTCGGCCGGCCCAACGTCGGCAAGTCGACGCTCGTCAACCGCGTGCTCGGACGCCGCGAGGCCGTCGTCGAGGACGTGCCCGGCGTCACCCGCGACCGCGTCGCCTACGAGGCCGAGTGGACCGGTCGTCGCTTCACCGTCGTCGACACCGGCGGCTGGGAGCAGGACGCCAAGGGCATCCACCGGCGGGTCGCCGAGCAGGCCGAGCTGGCGATCGAGCTGTCGGACGCCGTGCTGTTCGTCGTCGACGCGATGGTCGGCACGACCGACACCGACGAGGCGATCGTCAAGGTGCTGCGCAGGAGCGGCAAGCCGGTGGTGCTCGCCGCGAACAAGGTCGACGACCTGCGCGGCGAGGCCGAGGCGGCGGCGCTGTGGTCGCTCGGGCTGGGAGAGCCGTACGTCGTGTCCGGCCTGCACGGGCGCGGCAGCGGCGACCTGCTCGACGTCGTGCTGTCGGTGCTGCCCGAGACCTCGCAGGTCGGTGGCGCCGTCGAGGAGGGCGGCCCGCGCCGGGTGGCGCTGCTCGGCCGGCCGAACGTGGGCAAGTCGAGCCTGCTGAACAAGGCGGTCGGCAGCGAGCGCGTCGTCGTCGACGACGTCCCCGGCACCACCCGCGACCCGGTCGACGAGCTGGTCGAGCTGGCCGGGCGCACCTGGCGGTTCGTCGACACCGCGGGCATCCGCCGCCGCGTGCACCAGACCCGCGGCGCCGACTTCTACGCCTCGCTGCGCACGCAGACCGCGCTGGAGAAGGCCGAGGTCGCCGTCGTGCTGATCGACGCCAGCGTGCCGATCACCGAGCAGGACGTGCGCGTCGTGCAGCAGGTCGTCGACGCCGGCCGCGCGCTGGTGCTGGCCTACAACAAGTGGGACCTCATCGACGACGAGCGCCGCCAGCTGCTCGAGCGCGAGATCGAGCTCGACCTGGCGCACGTGCGCTGGGCGCCGCGGGTGAACCTGTCGGCCCGCACCGGACGCCACCTCGATCGCCTGGTGCCGGCCCTCGACGTCGCGCTCGACTCGTGGGACCGCCGGGTGCCGACCGGCCGCCTGAACGCGTTCCTCGGCGAGCTGGTCGCCGCCACCCCGCACCCGGTGCGCAGCGGCAAGCAGCCGCGCATCCTGTTCGCGACGCAGGCCGCGACCCGCCCGCCGCGGTTCGTGATCTTCGCCAGCGGCTTCCTCGAGGCCGGCTACCGGCGGTTCATCGAGCGTCGGCTGCGCGAGACGTTCGGCTTCGAGGGCAGCCCGATCTCGCTCGGCGTGCGGGTGCGGGAGAAGCGCTCGAAGCGCTGACTCGGGGTCGCGGCGGCTCGTGTAGAGTCTGACGCGGTCCGACGGGCTGTGGCGCAGCTTGGTAGCGCACTTGACTGGGGGTCAAGGGGTCGCAGGTTCAAATCCTGTCAGCCCGACGTCGACGAACGGCTCTCCACCGCTGGTGGGGGGCCGTTCGTGCGGCCGGCCTCGATCGCAGCGAGGTCGCGGACGGCGAAGCGCAGGTGCTCCCACTCCTCCTCCAGGATCACGTGCAGACACGACCGCGTCGTCTCGGGCCGAGCCGGGCGCCACGGGTTGGTGCGTGCGACGGCCAGCTGCTCGGGAGTCACCTCGGCCACGAAGCCCGCGACGAGCGCGACCCGGTCGGCGCGGGCGGTGAGCACCTCGTCGTACGTCGGCACGTCGGTGGAGAACGCGGACAGGTCGAAGCCCTCGGCCTCGGCGCCCTCGAAGGCGAGGCCGTGCGGGTGGAACGGGTGCTCGAGGTGCAGCACCGCCTGGCCGAGCCACAGGTCGGTGGCCATCACCAGATGGCGCAGGGTCTGGGCGAACGACCACTCGCCGTCGACCTGCACGTCGACCGAACCCGGTGGCAGGGCGGCGGCACGTGCGAGGGCGTCGTCCCACGCCCGCTGCACGGCGGCCCACGCCGCCCGCAGCCCCTCCGGGTCCGGCGCCTGCCGCAGCCCGCGCCCCGGGAAGCGTCGCTCGAGCTCGGCCGTGACGTACGGCGCGACGTCGACGCCGTTCACGGTCAGCGAGCCGCTGCCGTCGCCGACCCACGGCGCGTCGAGGTCGGCGCCCTCGAGGTCGACGCCCCGCATGACGACACCGCTCAGGTCCGACTCGACGAAGCGGGCCCCGCGAAGGTCGACTCCGGTGAAGCGCGCGCCGGCCAGGTCGTCGGCCCGGGTGAACTGCGTCATCCGACGACGCTAGGTGCCGGGCGGGTGGCGGTGCAACGGCCTCTCCACCCCAGGACCGGCCCGAACCGCGCCGCCCGGGCGCGGTCCGCCGGTGCTGCCGCGAGGGTGGTGGCCGGCGCAGGGTGCGCCACCACGAACCTGGAGACCACATGACGCAGCAGACCGGTACCCCGCAGACCACCTCGTTCGTCGACCTCGGCAAGCAGATGTGGTCGTACCTCACCGGCAAGGGTGCGGCGATCAACTACGAGTTCGTCGACATGACCATCGAGGTGCCGCGCGAGACGGGCTCCGACGCGCCGCGCGCCACCTGGAAGCTGAACGGCACGCTGCGCATCACCACCGCCGAGGACGCCTCGCGCGGGTGAGCGTCCACGACGCCCAACCGGCCCCGCAGCTGCGGGTGCGGGCCGACCTCGAGCTGCGGGTCGACGGGGTCGTCTCGACGGTGCAGGCCGACGGCCGCCTGATCACCGTGGCCACCACCCAGCCCGAGCGGGTCTGGTCGGCGCTGACCGAGGCGATCGAGCAGGCCGGGTACGCCGTCGGCCGGGCACGCGGTGACGGCGGGCGGGCCGGGGTCGGCCGGCTGGCCGACCTGCTCGCCGAGTCCGGGCTGCGCCTGGAGGTCGTCGGCCCCCGCGGCCGGGTCGTGCTGCTCGGCGACGGCGTGCGCTCGACCGCGGGCCGACTGGTCACCGGGTCGGAGCGCGTGCAGCCCGGCAACCCGGTCGCGCTGGCGGTGCTGGGCGCGCGCAGCCTCGACCGGCGGGCGACCGCCGTGACCGCCGCCTCCGGGGCCGGGTTGCTGCTCGCCGTCGCGGTGCTGCGTCGCGCGCTGCGCCGATGACCGGGGGGCGCCCCGCGGGTCGGTGACGCCGCGGTGCGCCGACCGCATACCCTCGGGGCGTGGGCGAGCGGGACGTCGTGGCGGGCACGACAGGGGCGACGGCGAGCGACCGCGTGCTCACCGTGCCGAACGTGCTGTCGAGCCTGCGGCTCGTGGGTGTGCCGGTCTTCCTCTGGCTGATCCTGCACGAGCACGACGGGTACGCCCTGCTGGTGCTCATGGCGTCCGGCGTCACCGACTACCTCGACGGCAAGATCGCGAGGCGGTTCGGGCTGGTGTCACGGCTGGGGCGGCTGCTCGACCCGCTCGCCGACCGGCTCTACATCCTGACCACGCTGCTCGGGCTGGCCTACCGCGACGTCATCCCGTGGTGGCTGGTGGTGGTGCTGCTCGGCCGCGAGGCCTTCATGGCGCTCGTGCTGCTGTGGCTGCGCCCGCACGGGTACCACACGCTGCCCGTGCACTTCATCGGCAAGGCGGCGACGTTCAACCTGCTGTACGCGTTCCCCCTGATGCTGCTGGGCGACGGCGACGGCACCCTCGCCGCGGTCGCGCTGCCCGTCGGCTGGGCGTTCGCCTGGTGGGGGACGGCGCTGTACTGGCTGGCCGCGCTGCTCTACGTCGCGCAGGCCGCCTCGCTGGTGCGGGCCGACCGCGCGGCGGCCCGGGCGGCGACGTGACCGCCCCGTCGAGCGCGTCGGCTCCGACGGCCCGGCGCGACGCCTCGATGACGCTGCTCACCGAGGTGATGACCCGCCCGCTCGACCCCGGCTACGCGGCAGCCGCCGAGCGACGCCGGCAGCTCGACCTGCCCGACGGACCGGGCAGGCACGGGCGCACGCCGCTGGCCGTCGTCGCCCTGGCCGCGGTCGTTCTGCTGCTCGCCGTGGCCTTCCTGCAGGCGCGCGGCCAGCGCCCCGCCGGCGTCCGCGAGCGCGAGCAGCTCATCGCCGAGATCACCCGCGTCGACGCCGCCGCCAACCGGCTGCAGGTGCGCAACGCCGCCCTGGTGCAGCAGCTCGACGCCGAGCGCCGCCGCCAGCTCGAGGGGCAGGCCGAGAGCGGGCTCGCCGACCGGGTCGCGGCGCTCGGGCTCGTGACCGGCGCCGCCGCCGTCACCGGCCCCGGCGTCGTGCTGACGGTCGACGACGCCGAGCAGGTCGCCCAGGCCGGTGACGGCAGCGACCCGCGGGCCGACACCACCGCCGACGACGGCCGGGTGCTCGACGCCGACCTGCAGGTCGCCGTGAACGGCCTCTGGCAGGCCGGTGCCGAGGCCGTCTCGGTGAACGGGCAGCGCCTCACCGCCCTGTCGGCGATCCGGTCCGCCGGGCAGGCCGTGCTCGTCGACTACCGGCCGCTGGCCCCGCCGTACGTCGTCCAGGCGATCGGCGACCCGGGCACGCTGCAGACCCGGTTCAGCGACGGCAGCGGCGGCCGGTCGCTGCAGTACCTCAAGGACAACTACGGCGTCCGGTTCGGCATCGCCCCGAGCGACTCGCTCACGCTGCCCGCCAGCGCCGGCCTCACCACCCGCCGCGCGCAGGTGCCCGGCAGCGAGCCCACCGCCTCCGCCGGCGCGACCGGCGCCTCGCGCAGCAGCCGCACCTCCGAACCCACCGACCGGGAGGCCACCCCGTGATCCCCGCCATCGGGCTGCTCGTCGGCGTGGTCGCCGGCCTCGTGCTGCAGCCCGCCGTGCCGATCTGGCTGCAGCCGTACCTGCCGATCGCCGTGGTCGCGGCGCTCGACGCGGTGTTCGGCGGCGTGCGCGCGCTGCTCGACGGCATCTTCGACGACAAGGTCTTCGTCGTGTCGTTCCTGTCGAACGTGTTCGTGGCGGCGTTCATCGTCTACCTCGGCGACCAGCTCGGCGTCGGGTCGCAGCTGTCGACCGGCGTCGTCGTCGTGCTCGGCATCCGCATCTTCTCCAACGTCGCGGCCATCCGGCGGCACGTGTTCCGGGCATGACCGCCGACCGGCCCGAGCCGCACGAGCCGCCGACCGACGGGGTGGTGCCGGTGCTGCGGCGCGCGGCCCGGCTGCGGGTCAACCGCGGCACGGTGATGGCGGGGCTGCTGGTGGCCCTGCTCGGGTTCGCGATCGCCGTGCAGGTGCGGCAGGCCGGTGACCAGGGGCTCGACTCGCTGCGGCAGAGCGACCTGGTGCGCATCCTGGACGACGTCGGCGACCGTCGCGACCGGCTGGCCGCCGAGGCCTCCGAGCTGCAGAGCCAGCGCACCGAGCTGTCGGACGACGCCGGCTCGCAGGCCGCGATCGAGGCCGCCCGCGAGCGGCTCGACGCGCTGTCGGTGCTGGCCGGCACGGCGCCCGCCCAGGGGCCAGGGGTGCAGGTGTTCGTGACCGACCCGCAGGGCGCGGTGACGGCCGCCCGGGTGCTCGACCTCGTGCAGGAGCTGCGCGACGCCGGGGCCGAGGCCATCCAGGTCGGCAGCGTGCGCGTCGTCGCGTCGACCGCGTTCACCGACGCCGACGGCGGGGTCGCCGTCGACGGCACCGTCGTGCCGGCACCGTTCACGGTGCTGGCCATCGGCGACAGCCAGACGATGGCCACCGCCCTCGAGATCCCCGGCGGCGTGCTGGCGAGTCTCCCGGAGGGGGCACGGGGGAGCGTCGCCGCGAAGGACGACGTCGAGGTGACCGCCTTGCACCCGCTGAAGACGCCTCGTTACGCTCGCCCGGCTCCGGCGCCGACGCCGGGCAGCTGACGCCGCGGCCTCGTCGAGAGGCGCACGGCCCACGAGAACGAGGTCCCATGAGCGCCCACGACATCCCCGCCGACCTGCGCTACACCGCCGAGCACGAGTGGGTGCGGGCCGGCGACGACGGCGTGCTGCGGGTGGGCATCACCGCCTACGCCCAGGACGCGCTGGGCGACGTCGTCTTCGTGACGCTGCCCGACACCGGCGCCGACGTCGCGCCCGGCCAGGCGTGCGGCGAGGTCGAGTCGACCAAGAGCGTCAGCGACATCTACGCGCCGGTGACCGGCGAGGTGACGGCCCGCAACGAGGCGCTCGACGGCTCGCCCGAGCTGGTGAACTCCGACCCGTACGGCGAGGGGTGGATGTTCGAGGTCCGCCCGGCCGATGCCGACGCCGCGGCGGGGCTGCTCGACGCCGAGGCCTACGCTGCACTGCTGGACTGACCCCGCGGGAGCACGAGGTCTCACCCTCAGGCTCTGGTCGAGGGTTCGGGTGTGGCAGGCTGTACGGGATCGCAGCCGGGTGACGGGAGTCGGACATGGGTGACGCGGACCAGCCGCGCGGCGACGCGCAGCCGCCCGAGCAGCCGCCGCAGGCCACGACCATGCGGCTGTCGGCCGTCGGCGACGTCACCGCGGTCGAGCCGGGCCGCCCGGGCGAGGCCGAGGGCGGCGCACCGGTCGACCTGCAGACCCTGGCGTCGCTGCGACCCGGCACCGCGCTGCTGCGCGTCGACCACGGCCCGAACGCCGGCTCGCGCTTCCTGCTCGACGGCGACGTCACCACCGTCGGGCGGCACCCGTCCAGCGACATCTTCCTCGACGACGTCACGGTGTCGCGCAAGCACGCCGAGTTCCGCCGCGACGGCGAGGTGTTCAGCGTGCGCGACGTCGGCTCGCTGAACGGCACGTACGTCAACCGCGAGCGCATCGAGCGCCGCGACCTCGCCACCGGCGACGAGGTGCAGATCGGCAAGTTCCGGCTCGTCGTCCACGTCGGTTCCGCGGCCCCCGGGACGGCCGGGTGAGCCCCGCGGCAGCGCGCCGCGACACGACCATGAGCATCGGCGAGGTGCTGGCGCAGCTCGTCGACGACTTCCCGGACGTCTCGGTGTCGAAGATCCGGCTCTGGGAGACCGAGGGACTGGTCGAGCCGGCTCGCACGCCGTCCGGCTACCGGCGCTTCCGGCACGAGGACGTCGAGCGGCTGCGCTACGCGATGACCCTGCAGCGCGACCACTACTGGCCGCTGCGTCGCATCCGCGACCACCTCGACGCCGTCCGCCGCGGCGCCGAGGACCCGGTCACCGGGGTCGGCGGCCCGCGGATGGCGCACTCCGCGCCGTCCGGCGACGACGACGCCGTGCCCGTGCAGGCGGTGCTGCGCCGGGGGTCCGCCGTCCGGCTGTCGGCGGCCGAGCTGTGCACCCGCGCCGGGCTCGAGGCCGGGCAGCTCGACGAGCTGGTCGGGTACGGCCTGCTGCAGCCGTCCGGTGCCGGCTGGTACGACGAGAGCGCGCTCGACGTCGCCACGGCGGCCGGCGAGCTGGCGGCGTTCGGCATCGAGCCGCGCCACCTGCGCACGTTCCGCGTCGCCGCCGACCGCGAGGTCGGGCTGGTCGAGCAGGTGGTGAGCCCCATGCAGCGCGGGCGCGACGGCGACTCGCGAGCCCGGGCCGACGAGGCGGCCCGCGAGATCTCCGCGGTGGCGCTGCGCCTGCACGCGGCCCTGGTGCGCGGCGGGCTGCTGCGCGCCGGCCTCGGCTGACCCGCCGCCAGAGCCGACCGGTCCGCGACCCGCCGCGGGTGACGCGGTCGGTGTCGGCCCCCGGGGTTAGGGTGATGACGTGCGTGAGCTGGAGGTCGTCGGAGTCCGGGTCGAGCTGCCCAACAACCAGCCGATCGTGCTGCTGCGCGAGGCCGGGGGCGAGCGCTACCTGCCCATCTGGATCGGTGCCGCGGAGGCGACGGCCATCGCCTACGCCCAGCAGGGCGTCGTGCCGCCGCGGCCGCTGACCCACGACCTGTTCAAGGACGTGCTCGAGGCGCTGCACCACCGGCTCGAGGAGGTGCGCATCGTCGCCGTCCGCGAGGGCGTCTTCTTCGCGTCGCTGGTGTTCGACGGCGGCGTCGAGGTCAGCTCGCGCTCCTCGGACGCGATCGCCCTCGCCCTGCGCACCGGCACCCGCATCGTGGGGGCGGACGACGTGCTCGAGACCGAGGGCGTCGCCGTGCCGGACGAGCAGGAGGACGAGGTCGAGAAGTTCCGCGAGTTCCTCGACCAGATCTCGGCCGACGACTTCGAGGCGCCGGACGAGCCGGGCCCCGAGCCGGGCGAGCGCTGATCGCAGAGAACCCGAACCCTCGACTTGAAGTTGAGAGTTCTCGGGTGACACGCCGGGCGTGTCGTTGACCGGACCCGACACCGGGCCTACCGTCGTGAGCAGAACGCCCCCGCTGTAGTTCCCACCGTGTCGCTCCTCGCGGCACGTCCGGGCCGGGGCGACGCAGACGGAGGTTCGACGTGAGCGGTACCACGGGTGACGTGGCGGGCACCGGCCCCAGGCAGGTCCCGGCGCAGGCGCAGGGTCTGCTGTTCACGGACGACCTGCCGTCGCTGCCCGAGGGCGAGGGCTACCGCGGCCCCACCGCGTGCGCGGCCGCCGGCATCACCTACCGCCAGCTCGACTACTGGGCCCGCACCGGCCTGGTCGAGCCGTCGGTGCGCGGCGCGTCCGGCTCCGGCACGCAGCGGCTGTACGGCTTCCGCGACATCCTCGTGCTGAAGGTCGTGAAGCGGCTGCTCGACACCGGCGTCTCGCTGCAGCAGATCCGCAGCGCCGTCGAGCACCTGCGCGAGCGCGGCGTCGAGGACCTCGCGCAGATCACCCTGATGAGCGACGGCGCGAGCGTCTACGAGTGCACCTCCACCGACGAGGTCATCGACCTCGTGCAGGGCGGCCAGGGCGTGTTCGGCATCGCCGTCGGCCGGGTGTGGCGCGAGGTCGAGGGCGAGCTGGCGCAGCTGCCCAGCGAGAAGCCGGACGCCGAGGGCCCGGTCGCCGACCACCCCGGCGACGAGATCGCGGCCCGTCGCCGCGCCCGCAGCGCCAGCTGACCTCGGCGCCGCCTCGGCGCGGCGCGGTTGCACCCCGACGACGGGGGAGCGGGGTACCCTGATGGGGCCATCGACCCTGCATGGGAGAGACCTCGGCGCGGCGACGCGACCGGGGCGCCGAAGGGGCAAACTCCCCGGAACCTCTCAGGCGCCAAGGACCGTGCGGGTGAGGCACCTCTGAGACCGCGTGCCGCGGCGACAGATGGGGAGGCGTCCCTGCCAGGGGTCGGCGCCAGCGGGCACCGACCGTCCACACCGGAGCCTCCGTGCCGAACGCCTCGTCGCAGCCCGCCCCCGTCACGTTCGTCGACCGCCACGTCGGCGTCGACACCACCGCCGAGCAGGCGATGCTCGCGGTGATCGGCCACGACTCGCTCGACGCCCTCGCCGACGCCGCGGTGCCGGCGTCGATCCGGCTGACCGAGCGGCTCGCGCTCGACGACGCGCGCAGCGAGCCCGAGGTGCTGGCCGAGCTGCGCGAGCTGGCCGACCGCAACCGGGTGCTGACCTCGATGATCGGCCGCGGCTACTTCGGCACCCACGTGCCCGCCGTCGTCCAGCGCAACGTGCTGGAGAACCCCGCCTGGTACACCGCGTACACGCCGTACCAGCCGGAGATCTCGCAGGGCCGGCTCGAGGCGCTGCTGAACTTCCAGACCGTCGTCACCGACCTCACCGGTCTGGGCACCGCGAACTCCTCGCTGCTCGACGAGGCCACCGCCGCCGCCGAGGCCATGACGCTCATGCGCCGCGCCTCGAAGGCGCCGCAGGGCGCCGTGCTGGTGATCGACGCCGACGTGCTGCCGCAGACCCGCGCGGTGATCGGCACCCGGGCCGAGCCGCTCGGCATCACCGTGGTCGACGCCGACCTGCTCGGCGGCGACGCCGGGGCCGCGCTCGACGCGGCCGCCGGCGACGCGGGCGTGTTCGGGGTGCTCGTGCAGCAGCCCGGCGCGAGCGGCCGGGTCGCGGACCTGCAGCCGGTCTCGGACGCCGCGCACGAGCGCGGTGCGCTGGTGACCGCCGCGGCCGACCTGCTCGCGCTCACCCTGCTGGTGCCCCCGGGCGAGCAGGGCGCCGACGTGGCGGTCGGCACCAGCCAGCGGTTCGGCGTCCCCATGGGCTTCGGCGGCCCGCACGCCGGCTACATGGCGGTGCGCAAGGGTCTCGAGCGCAACCTGCCCGGCCGCCTCGTCGGCGTCTCGGTCGACGCGGCCGGCGACCCGGCGTACCGGCTGGCGCTGCAGACCCGCGAGCAGCACATCCGCCGCGAGAAGGCCACGAGCAACATCTGCACCGCGCAGGTGCTGCTCGCCGTCATGGCCTCGATGTACGCCGTCTACCACGGCCCGCAGGGCCTGACCGAGATCGCGCGGCGCACCCACCGCAGCGCCGTCGCGCTGGCGGAGGCGCTCGGCGCGCTCGACGGCGTCGAGGTCGTGCACGCCGACGTGTTCGACACCGTGCTCGCGCGGGTGCCCGGCCGGGCCGACGACGTGGTCGCCGCCGCGCTGGCCGCCGGGGTGAACCTGTGGCGGGTCGACGCCGACCAGGTCAGCATCGCGTGCGACGAGACCACCACGCCGGTGCACCTCGGTGCCGTCGTCGCGGCATTCGGCGGGTCGGCCGACCCGCTGGCCCCCGCCGCCGACGACGCGGTGCCGGCGGCGCTGGTGCGCGAGAGCGCGTTCCTGACCCACCCGGTGTTCCACAGCCACCGCAGCGAGACCGCGATGCTGCGCTACCTGCGCCGGCTCAGCGACCGGGACTACGCGCTCGACCGCGGCATGATCCCGCTCGGCTCGTGCACGATGAAGCTGAACGCCACCACCGAGATGCAGGCCGTCACCTGGCCCGAGTTCGCGAACCTGCACCCGTACGCCCCGGCCGACCAGGTCGAGGGCAGCGTCGCGCTGGTGCACCAGCTCGAGCAGTGGCTCGTCGAGCTGACCGGCTACGACGCGGTGTCGCTGCAGCCGAACGCCGGGTCGCAGGGCGAGCTCGCCGGGCTGCTCGCCATCCGCGCCTACCACCGCGCCAACGGGCACGGCGAGCGCACGATCTGCCTCATCCCGGCCAGCGCGCACGGCACGAACGCCGCCAGCGCCGTGATGGCCGGCATGAAGGTCGTCGTGGTGAAGACCGCCGAGGCCGGCGACGTCGACGTCGACGACCTGCGCGCCAAGGTCGAGCAGCACCGCGACGACCTCGCGGCGATCATGGTCACCTACCCCAGCACGCACGGCGTGTTCGAGGACACGATCGGCGAGCTGTGCGCCCTGGTGCACGACGCCGGCGGCCAGGTGTACGTCGACGGCGCCAACCTGAACGCGCTCGTGGGGCTCGCCAAGCCGGGCCGCTTCGGCGCCGACGTCTCGCACCTCAACCTGCACAAGACCTTCTGCATCCCGCACGGCGGCGGTGGCCCGGGCGTCGGTCCGGTCGCGGTGCGTTCGCACCTCGCCGACTACCTGCCGGCGCACCCGCTGCAGCCGTCCGACTCCGGCGTGGGCCCGGTCGCCGCCGCGCCGTACGGCTCCGCATCGATCCTGCCGATCTCGTGGGCGTACGTGCGGCTGATGGGCGCCGAGGGCCTCGCCCGGGCGACGAAGGTCGCGGTGCTGTCGGCCAACTACGTCGCGGCCCGGCTGCGCGAGCACTTCCCGGTGCTCTACAGCGGCCACAACGGGCTGGTCGCGCACGAGTGCATCCTCGACGTCCGCGAGATCACCCGGACGACGGGCGTCTCGGTCGACGACGTCGCGAAGCGGCTCATCGACTACGGCTTCCACGCGCCCACCATGTCGTTCCCGGTCGCCGGCACCCTCATGGTCGAGCCCACCGAGAGCGAGGACCTCGTCGAGCTCGACCGGTTCTGCGACGCGATGATCGCGATCAAGGCGGAGATCGACCAGGTCGCCGCCGGCGTCTGGCCGAAGGACGACAACCCGCTCGCCGGGGCGCCGCACACCGCGCTGTCGATCGCCGGCAAGTGGGAGCACGCCTACTCGCGCGAGGAGGCGACCTTCCCGCCCGGCGTCGACCCCCGCTCGAAGTACTGGGCCCCGGTGCGCCGCATCGACGGCGCGTACGGCGACCGCCACCTGGTCTGCTCCTGCCCGCCGCCCGAGGCCTTCGAGGACTGACCACCCGGCACGACGCAGCCCGACGCCCCGCCCGCTCCGTGCAGGCGGGGCGTCGGCGCGTGCTGCGAGGGCTCCCGCCGCTCGTGCTGACACCCGTGGTGGCAGCGAGGCGGTCGGGATCGCGACCGGCTGCCTGCCCCGTCGCTGCCACCGCGGGCGTCTCAGCCCGCGGTCACGAGCAGGAGCTAGGCGCCGACCGCGAGCTCGGCGGCGCCGACGACCTGCACACGGGAGCCGCGAGCGTCCTTGTGCACCTCGAGCCGGTGCTGGATGCGGGCGCGCAGGTCGGGGACGTGGCTGACCAGGCCGACGCAGCGGCCGCCCTCGCGCAGGCCGTCGACCACGGCCATCACCTCGTCGAGGGTGTCGGCGTCGAGCATGCCGAAGCCTTCGTCGACGAACAGCGTCTCGATCGCGGTGCCGCCGGCCTCCTGCCGCACGACGTCGGCCAGGCCGAGCGCGAGGGCGAGGGAGGCGAGGAACGACTCGCCGCCGGACAGGGTGCTGGTCTCGCGGGCGACGCCGGTCCAGCCGTCGAGCGCGTGCAGGGCGAGGCCGCTGCGGCCCCCGCCGCGGCCCCGCTCGTCGGAGTGCACCAGGGCGAAGCGGCCGTCGGACATCGCCAGCAGCCGCTCGCTCGCCGCCGCGGCGACCTCCTCGAGACGCGCCGCCAGGACGAACGACGACAGCCGCATGCGCAGCTCGTTGCCGCCGCCGGTGCCGTCGACGCAGCGGGTGAGCTCGTCGACCTGCGCGTACTGAGCCCGCAGGTCGGCGTGCGCCGCGACGTGCGCCTGCAGCTCGGCCGACAGGTCGGCCAGCGAGCCGGCCGCCTGCCGGGCCACCGCGAGCGCGTGCTCGGCCGCCCGCAGCGCCTGCGCCGACGCGTCGGCCCTGTCGGTGGCGCGCTGCACCGCCTCGGCCAGCAGGACCGGGTCGTCGAGCCGGGTCGGGTCGGCTGGGTCGCGCAGGTCGAGCAGGTGCAGGTCGGTCAGGTCGTCGTCGTCCTCGCCCGCACCGAGCAGGTCGGGGTCGCGCAGCAGCCCCTCCACCTCGGCCAGCTCGTGGTCGTGTGCGCGCACCGCTGCCTCGAGCCGGACCGTCTCGCGGTCGTCGAGCAGGGCAGCTCGCAGCGCTGGTCGCAGGGCCGAGAGAGAGCTCGCGTCCGCAGCGTCCACGACGTCGGCGGGGTCGGCGGGGTCGGCGGCGGCCCGTTCGGTGGCGGCCTCGGCAGCCGCGGCTGACCCGGTGACAGGGGCCGAGAGGTCGGTGCCAGAGACCAGCGGGCCGGCGAGGCCGCGCTGCCGCACCTCGTCGTCGAGCTGCTCGAGCGTCTCGGTGGCCTGCTGCTCGGCCGCACGCAGCGTGTCCGTGGCGACGTCGGCCTGCTCGACGAGGGCGACCAGCGCCTGCAGGCGGGCCCGACGCGTCCCGAGGTCGGGGTCGTCGCCGCGCAGCTCGTCGAGCCGCGCGGCTGCCTGCGTGACCGACGGCTGCAGCTCGGCGAGCGCGGCTCGCGCGGCGGCCGCCTGCGCGGCGGCTGCGGCCACCGCGGCGTCGAGCGGCGTCACCTCGGCGGCAGCGCGGTCAGCAGCGCGGCGCAGACCGAGCACGGCCTCAGCGGCCTGCTGGGCCGCCGAGCGCCGAGTGGTGGCAGCGGTGAGCTCGGTTCGGGCGGCGACGTCGGCGAGCCCCCCGGCGGCGGCCATCAGCTCGGCGCGCCGGGCGGTGCGCTCGTGCACCACCTGCAGTGCCGCGTCGACGGCGACCCGGGCGGCGTCGACGGCGGCTGCGGCCTCCTGCTCGACGGCGTGGTCGACGTGCGCGGCGCCCGGCCGGGCCGGGTGCGGGTGCTCGGCGCTGCCGCAGACCGTGCACGGCTCACCCT
>NZ_BAAHBM010000067.1:0-18811 GCF_054776675.1 Angustibacter aerolatus | reverse complement strand
CCCGGCAGGTGCTGCAGGACGCGCTGCTCGACGCCGTCGTCCGCGGCGTGCGCACCGGCCAGCGCGCGGCCGACGAGACCCCCGCGCCCACCGGGCCGCGACTGGCGGCCACCGACCCGGCCGTCACGCTGGCCACCCTGCGCGACGCGCTGGTCGGGCGGCAGCGGGTGTGGATCGGGTACGTCGACGCCGGCGGCCGCACCGAGCGGCGCGTCGTCGAGCCGCTGTCGGTCGAGGGCGGACGGGTCACCGCGTTCGACCACGGGCTCGACGAGGTGCGCGACTTCTCGGTGCACCGGATCACCGGCGTGGCACCGGCCGACGAACCCGCCTGACCGGCAGCGCTCGTCGTGCGGGCGCGCGCCGACGCTCGGCACCCGCTCCCACGGCCCCGTAGGCTGACGGCCCCGCGCACCGCGCCGACCGAGGGGGACCCGTGCCCGACGAGCAGCACCCGGACCAGCAGGACGACCGCACCCAGCGGCTGCCCGTCGACCCGCCGACGCAGGCCGTGCCGGCCGACCCCGGGTCGTCGCTCTGGGCCACGCCGGACGACGAGCCGCGCCGTCCGTCGCTGCACAAGGAGCCGCAGGCCCAGCAGCAGCCCGACCCGTACCAGGGGTCCGTGCCCGCCGCGCCCGCACCGGGCGGCTCGACGTCGGTCGACGCCCAGCAGCAGCCCCACCAGCAGCAGCAGCCCCACCAGCAGCCGTACCAGCAGCAGCCGTACGGGCAGCCCGCGCCCTACCAGCAGCAGCCGTACGGACAGCAGCCCGGCCAGCCGTACGCCCAGCCCGCGCCCTACCAGCAGCCGTACGGCGGCTACCCCGCGCCGGTGCCGACGGCGAGCAGCGCGACCACGGTCATGGTGCTCGGCATCGTGTCGCTGGCCGCCTGGTTCATCGGTCTGCCCGGCTGGATCCTGGCGATCATCGCGCTGGTCAAGGCCCCCGGTGCCCGCCGGGAGATCGCCGCGTCGAACGGCGCCCTGGGCGGTCAGCAGCAGATCACGGTCGGCAAGGTGCTGGCGTGGATCTCGCTCGCGCTGGCAATCATCGTGGCGATCGTGATCGCGGTGATCGTCATCGCGGTGATCGCGAGCGACGGCTCGTCGAGCTTCAGCGACACGGTGGGCGACGTCTGACCGCTAGCTGAGGCAGAACTCGTTGCCCTCCGGATCGCGCAGCACCATGAAGTGCTTGCCCTGCTCCTCGATCCAGTCGACGCGGGTGGCGCCCAGCCCCTCGAGCCGCTCGGTCTCGGCGAGCACGGCGGCCTCGCGGGTCGGCACGTCGTCGTCGGCGGAGCTGACCCGCACGTCGAGGTGCACGCGGTTCTTGACCGTCTTGCCCTCCGGCACCTTCTGGATGAACACCCGCGGGCCCACGCCGTCGGGGTCGACGATCGCCCAGGCCCGGTCCCACTGGTCCTCGGGCACGTGCCAGGCGGCGAGCGCGTCCTCCCAGGTGTCGAACCCGGGCGGTGGCGGGTCCATCACGTAGCCGAGCACGTCGGCCCAGAAGTCACCCACCGCCCTCGGGTTCGCGGCGTCGAAGACGATCTGCACGGTGCGGGCCACGGCTGGCTCCTTCGCTCGGACGACCTGACCCGCACACCGTGCCAGCCGCCGCCGACAGTCGGCCACGTCCGGCGGCACGACCTACACTCGTGCGGTGAACCAGCCCGACGGACCGCTCATCGTCCAGAGCGACAAGACGCTGCTGCTCGAGGTCGACCACCCCGACGCCGAGGCGTGCCGTCGCGCCGTCGCCCCCTTCGCCGAGCTCGAGCGCGCGCCCGAGCACGTGCACACCTACCGGCTGACGCCGCTCGGCCTGTGGAACGCGCGCGCCGCCGGGCACGACGCCGAGCAGGTCGTCGACACGCTGCTGAAGTACTCGCGCTACCCGGTGCCGCACGCCCTGCTCGTCGACCTCGCCGAGACCATGGACCGCTACGGCCGGCTGCGGCTCGAGAAGCACCCGACCCACGGCCTGGTGCTGCACGCGAGCGACGTGCCGGTGCTCGAGGAGGTGCTGCGCAGCAAGAAGGTGCAGCCGCTGGTGGGGACCCGGGTCGACATCGAGACCGTGCTGGTGCACCCGAGCGAGCGCGGCCACCTCAAGCAGGTGCTGCTCAAGCTCGGCTGGCCGGCGGAGGACACCGCGGGCTACGTCGACGGCGAGGCCCACGAGATCGGGCTCGACGACGCCGACTGGCACCTGCGGCCCTACCAGTACGAGGCCGTCGAGGGCTTCTGGCACGGCGGTTCCGGCGTCGTCGTCCTGCCCTGCGGCGCGGGCAAGACGCTGGTGGGCGCCGCCGCGATGGCCAGGGCGAAGGCGACCACGCTGATCCTGGTGACGAACACCGTGTCGGCGCGGCAGTGGCGCGACGAGCTGCTGAAGCGCACCACGCTCACCGAGGACGAGATCGGCGAGTACTCCGGCGCCCGCAAGGAGGTGCGCCCGGTCACCATCGCGACGTACCAGGTGCTGACCCTGAAGCGGAAGGGCGTCTACCCGCACCTCGAGCTGCTCGACGCCCGCGACTGGGGTCTGGTGGTCTACGACGAGGTGCACCTGCTGCCCGCGCCGGTGTTCCGGATGACCGCCGACCTGCAGGCCCGCCGCCGCCTCGGCCTCACCGCCACGCTGGTGCGCGAGGACGGGCGCGAGGGCGACGTGTTCAGCCTCATCGGCCCCAAGCGCTACGACGCGCCGTGGAAGGACATCGAGGCGCAGGGCTACATCGCACCGGCCGACTGCGTCGAGGTGCGGGTCACCCTGCCGGACGCCGAGCGGCTGGCGTACGCGACGGCCGAGCCCGACGTCCGCTACCGGCTGGCGGCGTCGTCCGACGTGAAGACCAAGGTCGTGCGGCGCCTGGTCGAGGAGCACCGCGGCGAGCAGACGCTCGTGATCGGCCAGTACATCGACCAGCTCGACGACCTCGGCGAGCAGCTCGACGCACCGGTCATCAAGGGCGACACGACGGTCGCCGAGCGGCAACGGCTGTTCCAGGCCTTCCGCACCGGCGAGATCCAGCTGCTGGTGGTGTCGAAGGTCGCGAACTTCAGCATCGACCTGCCGGACGCGACCGTCGCCATCCAGGTGTCGGGGTCGTTCGGCTCGCGCCAGGAGGAGGCCCAGCGCCTCGGCCGGGTGCTCCGGCCGAAGGGCGACGGCCGGGCCGCGCGCTTCTACACGGTGGTCGCCCGCGACACCGTCGACGCCGACTTCGCCGCGCACCGGCAGCGCTTCCTCGCCGAGCAGGGCTACGCGTACCGCATCGTCGACGCCGACGACGTGCTGCACGGCAAGGACGTGCCGCCCGCCGCCGGGCCCGCCTGACGGATCCTCGCAGAACCCGTGACACCGGGTCGGCGGCCGGTCCAGACTCCGCAGCGAGCTCGCACGGGGCGGGCTCACGAGCTCGGGGGTCCCCATGAGGGTGCGCGTCGCGCTGCTGTCCACCGCCTGCCTCACCGCCCTGGTGCTGGCGCCGCAGTCGGCGCAGGCCGCCGCGCCGCCGCAGTGCGGTGACACGCTGCGGCACAGCACGACGCTGACCGCCGACCTGGTCTGCACCGGCGACGTCGGGCTGATCATCGAGGGCGACGACCTCGTGCTCGACCTGAACGGGCACACCGTGCGCGGCCCCGGCCCGGCAGCCGGCAGCACGGGGCTGCTCGCGGCGTCCGGCGCCAGCACGACGATCGTCGGCGGCACGGTGCGCGGCTGGGGCACCGGCGTCCGCACCTCGACCCAGGAGCTCGAGCCGGTCTACGTCACCCTGCGCCGCACGACGCTGCGGGCGAACGGCACCGGTCTGCTCGCCGACCAGGGCGCCTCGGTGACCGTGGCGGGCTCGAACTTCACCGGCAACACCCTCAGCGGCATGACGGCGTTCTCCGCGGCCGCAGAGGTCGGCTCGTCGCGGTTCGCGGGCAGCCCCACCGGCATCGAGGCCGCCGAGTCCCGGCTGACGCTGCGCAGCTCGGACGTCGACCGCAACCGCACCGGGCTGCTGTGCAGCCGGTCGGTGTGCGACGTCCGCGGCACGACCGTCCACCGCAGCGGCACCGGCGTGCAGACGGTGCAGGGCCAGCTGGTGCTGCGCTCGGACGAGGTGCGCGGCAACGACGTCGGCGTGGCGGTGAACGCGACGGGCGGGGCCGGCCCGGACGAGGTGGCCCTGAACCACATCAGCGGCAACGGCACCGGCGTCCTGGTCGGGAGCCTGGCCGACGTGTCGGTGCAGCGGAACCGGATCGACGGCAACGGTGTCGGCATCGCGACCGCACCCGGTACCACGGGCTATCAGCTGACCGCCGAACGGAACACCCTCGACCGCAACCACGACGGCATGCTGCTGGACGCCGGCCTGGCGCGACTCGGCCGCGACGTCGTGCGCGACAGCACCGACTGGGGCATCCGCGCACCGGGCGCCGTCGACCTGGGCGGCAACGTCGGCACCGGCAACGGCCACGTGCCGCAGTGCCTCGGCGTCACCTGCTCCTGACGAGTTCTGGTGGATCCCGTGACACGGCGACCCGGGTCGGCCCAGACTGCGCACGGGCTCGCACGGGGCGGGCCGACGACCTCGGGGGTCCACATGAAGGTGCGCGTCGCGCTGCTGTCCACCGCCTGCCTCACCGCCCTGGTGCTGGCGCCGCAGTCGGCCCAGGCCGCCGCGCCGCCGCAGTGCGGTGACACCCTGCGGCAGAGCACGACGCTGACCGCCGACCTGGTCTGCACCGGCGACGTCGGCCTGGTCGTGAAGGGCGACGACCTGGTGCTCGACCTGAACGGGCACACCGTGCGCGGTCCCGGCGTCGCCGCCGGTGGTACCGGCGTCCTCGTGGCGTCCGGCACCAGCCTCACGGTCACCCACGGCACGGTGCGCGGCTGGGGCACCGGCGTCCGGACGTCGACGCAGGAGCTCGAGCCGGTGTACGTCACCCTGCGCCGCACGACGCTGCGCGACAACGGCACCGGGCTGCTGGCCGACCAGGGCGCGGAGGTGACGGTGACCGGCTCGAACCTCACCGGCAACCGCACCGCCGGTGCCGCGCTCTTCCTGTCGCTCGTGCGTCTCGACGCCTCCCGGGTGGCCGGCAGCCCCACCGGCGTCGCCGCCGGCGAGGCGCAGCTGGTCGTGACGAACACCGACGTCGACCGCAACGGGGTCGGTGTGAGCTGCCGGTCGTCGTACTGCGAGGTCCGGCAGTCGACCGTGCACCGCGGCACGACGGGCGTCGACGCCTTCGACAGCCGCCTGGTGCTGCGGGCGAACGAGGTGCGTGGCACCGACGTGGGGGTGACGACCGGCCTGACCAGCGACGGCACGGACGACGTCACGCTCAACCGGTTCAGCGGCAACGGCGTCGGCCTGCAGCTCGGCACCTTCAGCCGGACGTCGCTGCAGCGCAACAGGTTCGAGCGCAACGGCACCGGCGTCGGCACCGCGGCGTCCGACGAGGAGCACACGCTCGAGGCGGTGCGCAACACGTTCGACCGCAACCACGACGGCATGCTGCTCGACGTCGGCACGAACCGACTCGGCCGCAACGTCGTGCGCGACAGCACCGACTGGGGCATCCGCGCGCCGGGGGCGGTCGACCTGGGCGGCAACGTCGCCACGGGCAACGGGCACGTGCCGCAGTGCCTCGGCGTCACCTGCTGAGCATCTGTTCAGCCTCCCGTCACCTGGCGTCGGCGGGTCGTGCACCCGGGCACGGTGAGATGGGGCACGTGACCACCACGAGCGCCTGGGTCGAGTCGCCGCTGCAGCTGCTGTCGGTGCTCGAGGCCCACCACGCCGGACGCCTCGGCGAGCGCACCGACGTCGTGCCGCGCGGTGACGTCGCGACCCTCGGCCCGACCGTGCGGCACCTGCGCCAGCTCGGCCTGCCGAGCGGGCTGCGGGTGCTCGACGCGGCCACCACCGGCCGGCCGCGCGCGGCCGCGCCCTGGGTCGTCGGCGACGTGTTCTCCGGACGGGTGCAGCGCGAGCTGGCGCTCGACGGGTCGGGCGAGCTGGTGGTGGTCGACGACGGGCGCGCCACCCTGCACCTGCTCGACCTGCGCGTCGCCCCGGCCGGCACGCCGCTGCCGCGCGCACGGGCCCGGGTGAACGCGGCCCGCCGCCTGCTCGGCAGCGAGGCCGCCGCCCGGCTGCGCCGCGCCGCGCAGGACGGCCGGCTGACCGTCGTCACGGCGTACGACGTCGACGTCGCGCTGCGCCTGCAGCTCGAGGGCATGGGCGTGCACCTGCGCCGGCACCGCTTCGGGTGGCTGCGCGAGCAGCCGCTCCCGGCCGCGCCCGGGCAGCCCACGGTGGTGCTCGGCAGCGCGATGGTGCACGACGGCCTGCTGCGCCAGGAGCCCTACCTGCGGTGGGTGCGCGAGCGCGCCGAGCACGGCCCCGTCGCCTACTACCCGCACCGCCGCGAGGCCTCCGAGACCCTCGGCGCGCTGTCCGGCGTCCGGCACGTGCGGGTCTACGAGCCCACCGTGCCGGTCGAGCTCAGCCTGCGCGGCCTCGACGCCGGGCACTCCGTCGTCTCGCTGCCGTCGACCACCGCGACCACGCTGCGCGCGGTGCTCGAGGGCCGCGGCACCCAGCTGGTCGTCGACCGCGTGCCCGAGGCCTGGTGGACGCCGGCCGCCGGCGCCGCCGTCCGCATGCACCTCGGCGGGGCCGACCTCGCCGGCACCGTCGCGGCGTGAGCCCCGCCCGCCCCCCGCGCGTCGTCGCCGTCGCGGACTCCGACTCGTACCTGAAGTGGGCCGTCGGCCTGCTCGGCACCCTGCCGGCCGACTGGCGGCGCCGCGCCGTCGTCGTCCGCTCGCCCATCGCCCCGTCGGCCGCCCAGCGCGCCGCGGCCGGCCGCGAGGACGACGAGCTCGTGACCTCGGTGCGCGAGCGCTCGCTGCCGAAGCTGCTGCGCGACCTGCGCCGCGAGCAGCCGGACGTCGTGATCCTGGCCTGCACCGGGCCGGTCGTCGACGTGCTGTCGCACGAGCTGCAGGGGCCCGACCGGCCGGTGCTGGTGAGCGGTCTGCCCGGGCTGTGCGTGCCGGCCAGCCGCAAGGCCTGGCGGTTCCGGGCCCGCGCCGACGTCTTCGTCGCACCGAGCCGGCACGAGCGCGTGCTGTTCGAGGAGGCGCGCGACGAGGTGGGGGCCACCGGCACCGTCGCTCTCGCCGCGCTGCCCTTCCTGCGCGTGCCCGCCCCCGCCGAGGGCGGCCTGCGCGACCGTGTGGTCTTCGCGGCGCAGGCCAAGGTGCCGCGCGAGCCCGAGGACCGCGAGGCGATCCTGCTGGCGCTCGACGAGCTCGCTCGCCGCCGTCCCGACCTGCGGCCGGTGGTGAAGCTGCGGGCGCTGGCCGGCGAGCAGCAGACCCACCGCGAGCGCCACCCGTACGACGAGCTGTGGGCCGGGCTGGTCGCCCGCGGCCGCGTGGTCGACGGCTCGGTCGGGTTCGCCACCGGCTCGATGGCCGCGCACCTCGAGCTCGCCGCCGGCCTGGTGACCGTCAGCTCGACCGCCGCGCTCGAGGCCATGGGTGCCGGCGTGCCGGTGCTCGTGCTCGACGACTGGGGCGTCGACGAGCGCATGCTGAACCTCGCCTTCGAGGGATCGCGGTGCTTCGGCTCGCTCGACGACCTGCGCGAGGGACGGTTCCACCACCCGAGCCCGGAGTGGTTGCGCGACAACTACTTCCACGACCCGTCGGACGACGACCTGGTGCCGGTGCTGAAGGACCTCGTGCACCAGGCGCGCACCGTCGGCCTGCCCACGCGCGGCCCCGTCGTCGGCGGCACCGGCCCCCGCCGCCGGCGCCGCAACCGCTGGCGCCTCATGGTGCCGCCGAAGGCCCAGCCGGTGTTGCGCCCCCTCGCCCGCGTGCTGCTGACCCGCCTGTTCTAGGTCCTCGGGGTCACGACGGCCAGCGCTCTGAGCCACGTGCCGCGTCCCGGAGGTTCGAGCGGCGGCCGGTCGTGCCACACCACGTCCAGGTCGGCCCCGGTCCCCACCCGCAGGTCGTGATCGGCCCACAGACGCTGGGGCACGTGCAGCCACGCGCTGCCGCTTCCGTCCTCGACCCGTGCCCATGGCCCACGCCGCTCGACGACGGTCGCCTGCACGCGAAACGGGCGGAACCGCCGTGCGATGGCGGTGCTCAGCGCACCGGGTGTGGGGATGACCACGTCCCAGGCCTCGTCGTCGCTCTGCAGCCGCGGCCAGTCGCCGGGCCACACGCTGGGGTGGACGCCGACGAGGTCGCCGGTCGTGTACCCGTCGGTGCCGGGGTGCTGCGCGCTGCGCGCTGCCAGGAGCTCCCAGCTGTGGTCCGCCTCACGCGGCTGCCCGTCGTCGCCCAGCTCATACGTCGGGTCCTGCAGCAGGTCGGCGGAGGCTGCGACCCAGGCGGTCAGGCTGGCAGCGGAGACGGGAGTCGTGTCGCTGCCGATGCCGAGCTCGAAGACCGCCGAGGTGTCGCGGGGACGAGCGGTCGCCACCACGCCCGTGCCGAACCATCCCTCCCCATCGACCTCCACGTGACCGGGGGACCAGGCGCACACCTCGTGCCGCGACCTCGACCTCGACACGATGTCGTGACTCGACCCGACACCCGTGAAGCCACCCGCCATCACCCACGACTGGTGCGCGCTGCCGTTCATCACCGAGAGCAGCTCGAGCAGCTCGGCGGGCACGTGCAGCCCGGGGAACGCCGCCTTCAGCTCGGCGAGCTCGTCCTCGGTCGCTCCGTCGGGCACCTCGACGTCGGGAAACCGGCGCACCAGCTGCTCGCGCAGACGGTGTGCGTGCTCCGTCATCGGCGACTGCGACATCTCCTCACTCTCGCAGCCCAGGGAGAGTGGACGGCCGGTGGCGGGCTCGAGGTACCCGACTGGCCGAACGCGCGGGCAGAAGTCCCCCTGTGGGGCCGGTAGGGACCCAGGAGCGAGCTTCTGCCCGCGCTGCGGGACGACCCCGCGTCAGGTCGTGCGGCGCAGGCGGGCAGTGAGCGGGTCGAGGCGGCGACGCAGCCGGTCGCGGCGGGACGGCGGGACGGCACCGGGCAGGCCGAGTGCCGTGAGCCGCTTGCGGAACACGTACGCGCGGTCGGCGGGGCGCTCGGTGAGGTGCCGGACGGCGGTGGGGCGCAGGTGCGCGAAGGCGACCGGCTGCATGGCGTGGCCGACGGTGTCGAGCAGGGCCTGCAGCTGCTGCGGCGACCGCGGGGTGGAGGGCGAGCCGTCGAGCGGGGGCACGGTGGCGTCGACCAGCACGAGCGGCACCCGGTTGCTGTTCTGGTACGGCGAGAGCCGGCGCAGCACGTCGTCGGTGCCGTGGCGGGTGACGGGCAGGCCGTACCAGCGCTCGGCGGTGACCAGCGCGGTCGAGAAGCAGCCGGTCACCTCGGCGGGACGCAGCCGGGCGAACAGCGCCTCGGCGGGCAGCGCACCGGGCAGCTGGTGCAGCGTCACGCCGAGCTCGTCGGCGGCCGCCTGCAGCGAGCGGGTGAGGGCGCGCGGCGCGGCGGGATGCGGCTTGTAGCCGACGGCGCCGTGCCCGCGGGCGGCGAGGCCGCGCAGCATGCCGACGTGCAGCTGCTGCTCCTCCTCGTCGGTCATCAGCCCGAGGGCGGCGAGGTACTGGCCGAGCAGCAGCGGCGTGCCGACCGGCGGCAGCGGGGCCTCGGGCAGCGCGGCGTCGACATCGGCGAGCACGGCCGCGAACGCGTCGTCCGGCACCACCTCGGCCGGCACGCCGTACTCGCTCAGCAGCAGGGGCCGGACGCCGGGCACGAGGTCGAGGTGCAGCAGCCGGGTCAGGCGCTCCTGCAGGTCGCGTGGCAGGGGTGAACGCGTGGGGCCGTAGCTCATGAGCCCGTCGGAGTAGACGGTCACCGGTGAGGTGGCGAACACCGTCGCGATGGCCCGCGCGGGCTTCACCGCGATCGACTCGAGCACCAGCTCGTCGGGTGGCCCGTCGAGCCCCCACGCGGCGCGCAGCAGCGGCTCGATGACGAGGGCGTCGTCGGCGCGCGGCTGCCAGCCGGAGGGGTGCAGCGGCCCGAGCACGTCGTTCCACGACACGACCTGGTCGAAGCACCCGGCGACGGCGGCGAACGCCGGAGCCCGGTCGAACGGCGTGGCCACCTCTGGCACGGCCGCGTTGTTGCAGACGACGAGCACCCGTCGCTGCCCGTCGCCCAGCTGCCCGCTCTTCACGGCGGCGGCCAGGGTCATGGCGCCGAGCAGCGACGACGCCGCCAGCAGCTGGGTCACGCCGCCCTCCGCGAGGTCAGGCCGGCCAGCTCGCGCACGGCCGCCGCCCGCTCCGGCGTCACCTGCGCGAGCACCTGCGCCACGGCCGGCCCGGGCAGCGCGAGCAGCCGCTCGCGCACGTCCTGCCGCTGGCGGCGCCGCAGCGCGGGGGTGAGCCGGGCCTCCTCGCGCACGTGGTGCAGCACGATCGCGAAGTACGTGCGCAGCGCCTTCGGCAGCAGCCGCTCGCCCTCGGGGTGCCCGGCCAGCTCGGCGAACACGATGTCGAAGGCGTCGAGGTAGTGCAGCTGCCGCTCGTCGCCGATCTCGGTGAGCGTGCCGGCCAGACCCCGCCGGTAGAAGTACCCGGCGAGCGGCACCACCGCGACGCTCTCGGCGTGCAGGTGCAGCCGCCACGTCCACGGCCGGTCCTCGGCGGTGTGCAGCCCGGCCCGGAAGTGCAGCAGCCCCCGGTCGGCGAGCCGCCGGTCGTAGATCCCGCTCCAGGCCGTGCAGTAGTCGACGAGCGTGGCGCGCCCCGCCGGCAGCACGGTGTCGATCGGCCGCAGCACGGTGTCGCGCCGGCCCTCGGGCACCCGAACGAGCGCGCGCTTCGTGCCCTCCGAGCGCACGTGGTCGACCTTCACGAAGTCGGTGCCGTGGTGCTCGATCGCCGCCACCAGCCTCGGCAGGTAGCCGGGCGCGAGCCAGTCGTCGCCGTCCAGGTACGTCACGTACCGGCCGGTGCTGGCCTCCAGCCCCACGTTGCGCGCCTGGGCCAGACCCACCGCGACCTCGTGCCGCACGACCCGCAGGTCGTGCAGCCGGTCGCGGTAGGCGTCGAGCACCTCGGGCGTGCCGTCGACCGAGGCGTCGTCGACCGCGACGACCTGGAAGTCCTCGCGGTCGTTGCGGCACAACGACTCCAGCGTGGTGGTCAGGAACGCCTCGACGTCCCTGACCGGCAGCACCACCGACAGCGTGGGCGACCCGCCCGGCATCAGGCCGTGACGCGGCGCAGCGAGTCGCGCTTCGACGCCTCGCCCGGCATCACGCGCTTCTTGCCGTCGCCCAGGGCCTGCTCGGTGATGCGGATGTCGCGCACGAGGCGCATCAGGCCGCCCGGCTCGACGGACGCCGACTGGTCGCTGCCCCACATCGCGCGGTCCAGCGTGATGTGCCGCTCGACGGTGACGGCGCCCAGGGCGACCGCGGCGACGCTCACCTGCAGGCCGACCTCGTGGCCCGAGTAGCCGACCGGCACGCCGTACCGCTCGCGCAGGGCCTGGATCGCCAGGAGGTTGGTCTCCTCCGGCGGCAGCGGGTAGGTCGACGTGGCGTGCATCATCACCAGGCGCTCGGTGCCGAGCGTTTCGACGGCGACGTCGATCTCCGACAGCTCCGACATGCCGGTCGACAGCAGCACCGGGCGGCCGCTGTCGCGCACGGCGCGCAGCAGCTCGAGGTCGGTGATGGACGCCGACGCGACCTTGTGCACCGGCACGTCCATCGAGTTCAGGAAGTCGACCGAGGGCACGTCCCAGGGCGACGCGAACCACGCGATGCCGCGGTCGGCGGCGTGCGCGGCGATCTTCTCGTACTCGGCCTGGCCGAACTCGACGCGGTGCTTGTACTCCAGGTACGACATCTCGCCCCAGGGCGTCTGCCGGCGCTGCGCCTTCTGGTGCTCGGGCACGGCGATCTCGGGCGTGCGCTTCTGGAACTTCACGGCCTGGCAGCCGGCGACCGCCGCGACGTCGATGAGCTGCTTGGCGATCTCGACGTCACCGTTGTGGTTGATGCCGATCTCGGCGATCACGTAGACGGGCTGGCCCTCGCCGACGAGGTGCTCGCCGATCTGCACCGGCTGGGTGGTGGTGCGCTCCGCGGTGGCGGTCATGGTCGTGCCCCTTCGTCGGTTGGTGCGCCCACGAGGGCGCCTGGCTGCTGCTCGACGACGGGCGCGAGCGCGCGCGCGACGTCGAGGTCCTCCGGTACGTCGATCTCGACCGCCGCGACCGCGCGCACGAGCTGCACGCCCGTGCGTCCGGCGAAGCGATGTCCGGTGCGGCGCAACGACTCCGTGCGGACGGCGTAGAACGCGCCGGTCTCGTGCAGGTCGGGTTCGATGTCCTGCCGGCGGCGGCGCTGCACGGTGTCGTCGTGGTTGACGCCCCGCACCGTGCCGTCGCCCTGCGCCCGCCAGACGAACGCGTGGCTGGCGACGGCCGCGAAGCAGGTGTCGAGGCCGTCGTCGCGCACCTGCTTCACGGCGGCGTCGAGGTCGGCGGGGTCGAGGAACGGGCTGGTGCACTGCACGAGCACCGTCACCTCGGGGTCGATCCCGTCGTCGCGCAACGTGTCGAGCGCGTGGAAGACCGCGCTCTCCGACGTCGCCGTGTCGCCCGACAGGTCCGCCGGGCGCCGTACGACCTCGGCCCCGGCGGCACGCGCGACCGCGGCGATGTCGTCGGAGTCGGTGCTGACGACGACCAGGTCGATCTCCGCGCTGGCCACGGCGGCGTCGACCGCGCGCTCGACCAGCCGCCGCGACCCGACGCGGGCCAGGTTCTTGCCCGGCACGCCGCGCGACCCGCCGCGTGCCGGCACGACGGCCACCACGCGAACGGCTCGGGACTGCGGGGGTGCGCTCACCCGACCACCGTGACGACGACGTCTGTCCCGACGGTGAACTCGACGTGACGGGACCCGGACGTCGAGCCGTCGATCGCCTCGCGGCGGCTCAGTCCCCGGGCGGCGGCGGCACGTCGGCGGGCAGGCCGGCGTCGACGTACGAGCGGTACAGCGGTCGCCAGGGGGTGGCGTCGGGGCGCTTCGGCCCGCCCCGCGGCACGTCGGCCACGAGCAGGTCGAGCTCGTCGAGGCACTGGTGCCACCCGCCGGCGTTCATGGCGGCGGTCCCCCGCTGGTGCAGCAGGTTCAGCAGCGTCAGCCGGGTGCCGCCCTCGAAGGGCTCGACCGTCAGGTGCACCTCGTCGTCGCCCCACGTGAAGGCGAACCGGTGCGGCGGGTCCCAGACCAGCACGGCGCCGGCCGCGTCCTCGGCGTCCGGGTCGCCGGTGAACGTCATCGGCGCCCCGACCCGCTGCTCGTAGTCGACCTGCGACGGGAACCACTGCGGCAGCTCGGCCGGGTCGGTGACCGCCCGCCACACCCGCTCGGGCGACTGCGGGTAGGTGCGCTCGAACCGGACGGCGGGCCGCCCCTCGACCTCGACGTACTCGCCGCGCGTGCTGCTGGTCACCGGTCCTCCAGGTGGTCGCCGAGCCGGTCGAGCGCGGTGCCCCAGCGCTCGCGGTAGGGAGCGAGCCAGGTGTCGAGGTCGGCCAGCGGCGCCGACTCGAGGGAGTAGACCCGGCGCTGGGCCGCGACCCGCACCGAGACCAGGCCGGCCTCGCGCAGCACCCGCAGGTGCTTGGACGCCTGCGGCTGGGTCATCCGCAGCCGCTCGACCAGCTCGCCGACGGCGCACGACCCCTCGCGCAGCACGTCGAGCACCGCGCGCCGCCTCGGGTCGCTCACCGCGCCCCACACCACCTCGCTCACGCGTCGAACATGCCGCACGAGGCATATGCCTGTCAAGGCATGCACAGGCGCCGAGCTGCGCCCAGCGGTTGAGCCGACGTCCGCCGCGTGACCCGCTGGACGCATCTCGGCAGGTCACATCCCGTTCCCAGCAGGCTCCCAGGGTCGGGGCGCATGCTGGGCGGGTGCCGAAGTCCGACGTGCCAGAGGCGAGGCTGCTCGTCGTCGAGGACGAGCCCAACATCCGCGAGCTGCTGTCGACGTCCCTGCGGTTCGCGGGCTTCGACGTGCACACCGCCGGCGACGGCGCGACGGCGCTGCAGCTCGCGCAGACGCAGCAGCCCGACCTGCTCGTGCTCGACGTGATGTTGCCCGACATGGACGGCTTCACCGTGACCCGCCGGCTGCGCGAGCAGGGCCGCCAGGTGCCGGTCGTGTTCCTCACCGCGCGCGACGACACCGCCGACAAGGTCACCGGCCTCACCGTCGGCGGCGACGACTACGTGACCAAGCCGTTCAGCCTGGAGGAGGTCGTGGCGCGCATCCGCGCGGTGCTGCGGCGCACCGGCGGCGGCGCGGGCGACGAGGGCCGGATGGTCTTCCACGACCTGGTGCTCGACGAGGACTCGCACGAGGTGCACCGCGGTGGCCGCTCGGTCGAGCTGTCGCCCACGGAGTTCAAGCTGCTGCGCTACCTGATGCTCAACCCGAACCGCGTGCTGTCGAAGGCGCAGATCCTCGACCACGTGTGGGACTACGACTTCCGCGGCGAGTCCGGCATCGTCGAGTCGTACATCTCCTACCTGCGCCGCAAGGTCGACGCCGACGAGCAGGTGCCGCTGATCCACACCCGCCGCGGGGTGGGGTACGTGCTGCGCCTGCCGCCCGAGCATGGCTGACGCGACCGCTCTCCCCCGGCGGCCGGCGCTGCAGCGCCTGCGCGGGCTGCCGCTGCGCACCCGGCTCGTCGCGGTGCTGGTGCTGCTCGCGCTCGTCGCGCTCGCGGTCACCGGCGTCGTGGCCGTGACGCTGCTGCGCCAGCAGCTGGTGGAGAAGGTCGACGACCAGCTGCGGCTCACCGCCAGCAACGCGATCCAGTACGGCCGGCTGCCGCAGAGCACCGGCGAGACGAGCGACCGCCGCGGTCAGCTGCCGACCACGACGTACGGCGTGATCATCTTCGACTCGGGCGGCTACGGGCGCTTCGACGACGGCACCGGGTCGGCGGCCGGCATCCCCGACCTGTCGGGCCTGCACGACGTCACCGAGGCCAAGGCGATGGACGGCAAGGTCGAGACGCTGCCGCTGGCCGACGACGACGGCTCGTGCCGGGTGTTCGTGCGCCGGGTCAGCGTCGGCGGCGTCGGCTCGGGCACCCTCGTCGTCGGGCAGGCCCTCACCGACGTCGACGACACCGTCACCCAGCTCACCGTGGTGCTGCTGGTCGTCGGCCTCGTCGTGCTCGCCGCGGTCGGCACCACCGGCGGGTTCGTCGTGCGGCGGGCGCTGCGCCCCCTGACCGAGGTCGAGGACGTCGCCGAGGCCATCGCGGGCGGCGACCTCACCCGGCGCGTGCCCGACCACCCGACGTCCACCGAGGTCGGCCGGCTCTCGGCGTCGCTGAACGGCATGCTCGCCCAGATCGAGCAGTCGTTCGCGCTGCGCGAGGCGTCCGAGGAGCGCATGCGGCGGTTCGTCAGCGACGCCAGCCACGAGCTGCGGACGCCGCTCGCCGCCGTCCGCGGGTACGCCGAGCTCTACCGGCAGGGCGCCGTCACCGAGCCGGACGACGTGCGCGGGGCCATGCGCCGCATCGAGGACGAGGCCACCCGCATGGGCGGGCTGGTCGAGGACCTGCTGCTGCTCGCCCGCCTCGACGAGCAGCGCGCCGAGGAGCGCGACCCGGTCGACCTCACGGTGCTGGCGGCCGACGCGGTGCAGGACGCGCGCGCCCTCGAACCGGGGCGGCCGCTGCGCGTGGTGGCCCGCACCGGCGAGCTCGGCCCCGTGCTGGTCGACGGCGACGAGCCGCGGCTGCGACAGGTCGTCACCAACCTGGTGGCGAACGCGCTGCGGCACACCCCACCCGGCACGCCCGTCGAGCTGGCGGTCGGCACCGACGACGGGTCGGGGCTGCTCGAGGTGCGCGACCACGGCCCCGGCATCGCGCCCGACCAGGTGCGGTCGGTGTTCGAGCGGTTCTTCCGCGCCGACGCCTCGCGCGCCCGCGGGCAGGGCGGCGGCTCGGGCCTGGGGCTCGCCATCGTCGCCGCGATCGTGAACGCGCACCGCGGGCAGGTCGGCGTCACCACGACGCCCGGCGGCGGCGCGACGTTCGTCGTCCGGCTGCCGCTGCGCGCGGCTCAGCCGGCGACGCCGAGCCCCGCGAGGTAGGTGGCCAGCAGCCGGGCCGCCACGGCGTCCCACCCCGGGCCTCGACCCGGCTGCGCGAGCGTGGCACCGAGCCACGCGACGTCCGGCACGTCGAGGTCGCGGCGGATCGTGCCGTCGTCGCGGCCGCGGGCCACCAGCGCCCGGATGCCGTCGTGCAGCAGGGCCTGGACGGCGCGGGTGCGGTCGCTCTCGGACGCCGGGCCGCCGGTCGAGCGCAGCACCAGGTCGTCGCGGTCGCGCACCACCGCGGTCAGGAAGGCGCCGAGCACCTCGACCGCGGTGCCCCCGCTCTCGACGGCCTCCTCGAGGTGGTCGAGCAGCCTGCGGAACGAGCGGTGGGTGAGCTCTTCGAGCAGGTCGTCGCGGGTCGGGAAGTGCCGGTACAGCGTCCCGACCCCGACACCCGCGTCGGCCGCGATGGTCGCCATCGGCACGCCGGGGCCGTCGCGGTGCAGAGCCGCCACCGCGGCCACCACGACGCGCTCGCGGTTGCGCCGGGCGTCGCGGCGCGGGGCCCGCTCGGCGCTCGGCTGCTCCTGCACCCCGTCATTGAACCCGAGAGGTCGGGTGGGTGAAGCGGAAGAAATCGTCCGCTTCGATTGCTGGCCTCCTCAGCGCGCGGGCAGCGGGCCCGCACGACGGCACAGAGGAGCAGGGCGATGCAGGCAGTGCGGTTCCACGAGCACGGCGACCCCGACGTCCTGCGGCTCGACGAGGTCGACGCCCCCGAGCCCGGCCCCGGTCAGGTGCGGGTGCGCGTCGGCGCGACCTCGTTCAACGGCGTCGACGCGAACATCCGGGCCGGCCGCATGCAGGGCCCGATCCCCGTGACGCTGCCGCACACCCCCGGCCTCGACGTCGCCGGCACCGTCGACGCCGTCGGCGACGGGGTCGAGGGCCGCGCGGTCGGCGACCGCGTGGTGGGCTTCCTGCCGATGACCGAGGACGGCGCCGCCGCCGAGCTGGTGCTCGCCCCGGCCGAGGTGCTGGCCGCGGCCCCGACGTCCGTGCCGTTCGCCGACGCGGCCGCGCTGCCGCTCGTCGGGCTCACCGCCTGGCAGGCGCTCTTCGACCACGCCGGCCTGCAGGCCGGGCAGCGCGTGCTCGTCGTCGGCGCGGCCGGGGCCGTCGGCGGCTACGCCGTGCAGCTCGCGAAGGCCGCGGGCGCCACCGTGGTCGCCGCGGTCGGTGCGCGAGGCGCCGACCGGGCCCGGGCCGCCGGCGCCGACCAGGTCGTCGACGGCACGGGCGACCTCGCGGCCGCCGTGACCGAGCCGGTCGACGTCCTGCTGAACCTCGCGCCCATCGACCCCGACGCGTTCGCCGCGCTCGTCGCCGTCGTGCGCGACGGCGGCGTCGTCGTGAGCACGACCGTCTGGATGCCGACCCCCGGCGACGACGCGCGCGGGGTCCGGGCCGTCGACCTGTTCGTCCGCAGCGACGCCGCCCAGCTGGCCGAGCTCGTCGCCCGCGTCGACCGCGGCGAGCTGCACGTCGACGTCGCCGAGCGGGTGCGGCTCGCCGACCTGCCCGCCCTGCACGCCCGCGCAGCCGCCGGCGACCTGCCCGGCAAGGTCGTCGTCACCGTCGCCGACTGAGCGCTCAGGCGGACGCCGTGGGCCAGCGCTCGCTGTGCACGGCGTCCGCCAGGGGCCGGCGCACGCGCCAGCCGTGCCGCTCGAGATCGGGCACGTCCTCCAGGTGGGTCACCGGCCCCAGACACAGCCAGGCCACGGGCCGCACGGTCTCGGGGATGCCGAGCAGGTCGCGCACGAACGGCTCGCGGTAGAACGACACCCAGCCGACGCCGAGCCCCTCTGCGGTCGCGGCCAGCCACAGGTTCTGGATCGCCAGACAGGCGGAGTAGAGCCCGGCGTCCGCGATCGCGTGCCGGCCGAGCACCGACGGGCCGCCGCGGTCGGCGTCGTACGTCACCACCACCGAGAGCGTCGACTCGAGCACCCCGTCGACCTTGATGCGGCTGAATCGTTGCCGTTCGTCACCCGTCAGCGTCGCCGCGAACACGTCGCGCTCGGTGCGCACGTGGTCGTGGAAGGCCCGGCGCGTGCCGGCGTCGCGCACCAGCACGAAGTCCCACGGCTGCGACAGGCCGACGCTCGGCGCCGCGTGCGCCGCCGACAGCACCCGGTGCAGCACGTCGTCGTCGAGGGGCTCGCCGGTGAACTGGCCGCGCACGTCGCGCCGGCCGTGCAGGACGTCGTACAGCGGGTGGGTGCTCGTCACGGCCCAGCACCCTAGGGGCCTGGCGCTCACAGCGGCCTCCCAGGCAGGGTCCAGCGCGCTGCAACTCGCGGGGTGTCTGATGCTTGCACGGGACGATCCGCTAGCGAGGGACGACATGTCGCAGACACCGCACGACCAGCAGCACCAGACCGGCGAGGGCGGCAGCACGCCGCACGACCAGACCCAGCCGGTCGCCTGGTTCGGCGACGACCGCGCCCAGGCCGGGCAGCCGCAGCCCGCCGGCCCGTACGCCGGCCAGCAGCCTGGCACCCAGGGCTGGCCCGGCCCGTCGCAGCAGCAGCCGCGCGACCCGTGGGCCGCGCCCGGCGCCGCCGCGTAC
>NZ_BAAHBM010000066.1:0-19201 GCF_054776675.1 Angustibacter aerolatus | reverse complement strand
GGGGCCGGCCGGCTGCGGCTCGCTCGCCGCGACCGGCCGGGTGCGGGCCCGGCGCGACCGGCCGATCGGGATGACCTGCGCGTCGTCGTCGCTCACCGGTCGCCACCCGCCCAGCGCTCGGCGCGGGCGGCGGCGTGCACCAGCGTCGGCAGCAGCGTCGGCTGCACGCCCCGGCGCGCGGCCAGGAAGTCGGTGAACGCCTCGCGCGTCGTGTATCGCGGCTCGAAGCCCAGCACCTCGCGCATCCGCGTCGTGTCGAGGCCGCGGCCGTGCGCCAGGAACTGCATCTGGTCGGGCGAGAAGTCGGCCAGCCGCGAGCGGCGCACCACCTGCCCGACCCAGCCGCCCGCCGGTGCGGGCACCGGCAGCGTCGGACGCCCCGCCAGCCGGGCCGCCTGCGACAGCGACAGCACGCCGTCGCCGGCGACGTTCACCAGCCCGGCCCCCTCGTCGCGCAGCACCGCCGCGAGCAGCGCCTGCAGCGCGTCGTCCTCGTGCACGAGCTGCAGGCGGGCGTCGAACCCCAGCACCGTCGGCAGCACCGGCATCGTGAAGTAGTCGGTCATCGGCGTCGAGATGCGCGGGCCGATGATGTTCGCGAACCGCAGCACCGACACCGCGACGTCCGGGCGTCGGCGCGAGAACCCGCGCACGTACCCCTCGACCTCGACGGAGTCCTTGCCGAACCCCGCCCGCGGCACCACCCGCGGGCCCTGGTCCTCGGTGAACATCGCCGGGTCGCGGTGCGACGAGCCGTAGACCGCGGCGCTGCTCTTGACCACCAGCCGCGCCAGTCCCGGCGCGCGCTGGCACGCCGCGAGCAGCTGCATGGTGCCGATGACGTTGATCTCCTTCATCGTCACCCGGCCGCCCGCCGACAGCGGCGTCGCGATCACGTTGAGGTGCGCGACCGTGTCGACGTCCTCCTGCGCGATCACCCGCGCGATCACCGGGTTGCGGATGTCGGCCCGCACGAACGTCGCGTCGCCGATCGGGTGCGGCGGCGGCACGACGTCGACGCCCACCACGCGGTCGACCTCGGGGCAGTCGCTCAGCACCTCGCAGAACCGGCCACCGAGGTGACGCGACACACCCGTCACCAGGACGACGCGCCCCATGCCCCACCACCTCTCGCGACCGGCCGGCCGTGCCCCGCGATCGTAGCCCGGCGCACGCGAACGGCCCCCCGGAGCGAACCGGGGGGCCGTCGGCACGTCACTGGTGGCGTGAGGTCACTTCTTGTTGCGACGCTGGTGACGCGTCTTGCGCAGCAGCTTGCGGTGCTTCTTCTTCGCCATCCGCTTGCGCCGCTTCTTGATCACCGAGCCCATGAGCACCTCGTCGCACGTTCGTGTAGTGGCCTGCGCCGCGCACCGGTCGGGCGCAGCAGTTCGGGGCGAGTCTACCGTGCCGGGCGCCCCGCCCCGACCGGGCCTCAGGCGGTCTCGACGAAGCTCGTCTGCAGGTAGTCGTGCACGGCCTGCTCCGGCACCCGGAAGCTGCGGCCGACCCGCACCGCCGGTAGGTCACCCGCGTGCACCAGCCGGTACACCGTCATCTTCGACACGCGCATGATCGCCGCCACCTCGGCCACGGTCACGAAGCGCACCTCACCCAGCTGCTCCTGCTTCGCCATGCTCCACCCGTTCCTCGGGCACCAGCGTCGCCGGCTTCCCCACCGGCGCAGACCGCATGAGTGCGCAGGCGCGAGCGTAGTGTCCAGAGTGGCGCCTGGGAAAGTCCTGAGCGGCCGTTCGTGTGGCTTGTCAAGGTTCTCGTGCGGCGTGTCGTCGTCCGTTCGTCCTGGGTTCCGCCTTTGTGGCCGGTTCTGCGCCGTCCCGACCGGGGCATCCTCCGGCCGACTGCTCGCAAGCTCGCTTGACGTCGGCTCTCCGGACACCCCGGCCGCTCCTTCGATCCGGCCCCTGCGATCGGCACCCAGGACCCCGCACGCCGACCCGTCGCACGAGCACCGGTCGGGGTGGTGGAAGGTGTGCCGGCTCTCCCGGGAGAGCTCACCACGCGCTGTCCTCACCAGAGGGAGATCGGGGCGACCCCGACGACCCGGGTGCCGTGCCGTGGTCGCCACCCGGGAGGCCGGCCACCGTGCGCACGGTCCGGACCCGCAGGGCGGCAAGGGCGTTCGCGCCCGGGTCACGGCTGAAGGGCCGGCGGGGTAGCCGGAGAGCCGACGTCACGGCGAGCTCTCGCGAGCCAGTCGGCCGGAGGGTGCCCCGGTCGGCCCGGACGGGAACGAGACCCGGGCACGAACGACCTAGTCGAACCAAGGATCCAGACCGTGCAGGGGGAAGACGGCCTTGCGGGTGGCGAAGACGGCGCGGTCGAGCGGGTCGTCGGGGTCGTAGCCGACCTCCCACGACCGCCACCAGGGGGTGCTGCCGTCGGTCATGCGCTGGGGGCCGGTGCGGTCGAGGCTGCGGGCGACGTGGTCGAGCCAGGCGCGGGGGACGGCGGTGGTGGGGTCGACGGGGCGGTGGGCGGCGAGGGCGACGAGGTGGGCCCAGGAGCGGGGGACGACGTCGACGACCTCGTAGCCGCCGCCGCCGGTGGCGACCCAGCGGCCGTCGGCGACCTCGTGGGCGAGCTCGTGGAGGAGCTCCTGGGCGATGCGCTGGGCGTCGAGGGAGACGGCGAGGTGGGCGAGCGGGTCGAGGGCGTGGCTGTCGCAGCCGTGCTGGGTGACGAGGACGTCGGGCTGGAAGGCGCGGACGAGCGGGGGGACGACGGCGTGCAGGGCGCGCAGCCAGCCGGCGTCGCCGGTGCCGGGCGGGAGGGCGACGTTGACGGCGGTGCCCTCGGCGGCGGGGCCCCCGAGGTCGTCGGGGAAGCCGGTGCCGGGGAACAGCATGCGGCCGCTCTCGTGCAGCGAGATCGTGAGCACGCGGGGGTCGTCCCAGAAGACGCGCTCGACGCCGTCGCCGTGGTGCACGTCGACGTCGACGTACGCGACGCGCTGGGCGCCGGCGTCGAGCAGGGCGCGGACGCCGGCGGCGACGTCGTTGTAGACGCAGAACCCGCTGGCCCGGCCGGGCATGGCGTGGTGCATGCCGCCGGCGAAGTTCACGCCGTGCTGGGCGCGGCCCTCGCCGACGGCGCGGGCGACGTCGACGGTGCCGCCGACGATGCGGGCGGAGGCGTCGTGCATGCCGGCGAAGGCGGGGTCGTCGTCGGTGCCGAGGCCGTACGCCGGGTCGGCGCGGCCGGATGGGTCGTCGGACGCCGCGCGCACCGCGGCGACGTAGTCGCGGTCGTGCACGGTGGCGAGCACGTCGTCGTCGGCGACCTCCGCGGGCACCACCTCGACGTCGGGTGCGTCGGGCCCGCTGAGCACGCCGAGCTCCTCGAGGAGCCGCCAGGTGAGGTCGAGCCGGACGGGCGCCATGGGGTGCCCGCGGCCGAAGTCGTACGCGAGCAGGCGCGGGTCCCACACGACACGCGCCTGCACCGCCATGTGCTGGACCGTACCCGCCCGGCACCATGGGCGCGTGACCAGCACGAGCCCGCTGCCGGGGACGGACCCCGGCCTCGCCGAGCACCTGCCGCCGGTGCGCCCGCACGGGGCGGGCGGCTGGCTGCGCTCGCGGCTGGACGCGGCGGCGCGCCGCTCCCCCGCCCGGCTGGCGCTGGCGGTGTTCGCGGGTGCCGTGCTGCTGGTGGGCGCCGGCCTGCTGCTGCCGGGCACCACGACGTCCGGCGAGCGCCCGCGGGTGGTCGACGCGCTGTTCACGGCGGCGTCGGCGGTGTGCGTGACCGGGCTGACGACGGTCGACACGGCGACGTACTGGTCGGGCGGCGGGCAGGTGGTGATCCTGCTCGGGGTGCAGGCCGGCGGTCTGGGCATCATCACGCTGGCGTCGCTGCTGGGCATGGCGGTGTCGCGCCGGCTGGGGCTGCGGCAGCGGCTGATCGCGGCGAGCGAGACGAAGGCGCTGCGGCTCGGCGAGGTCGGCAGCCTGCTGCGGGTGGTGCTGGCGGTGACGGCGGGGCTCGAGCTGCTGCTCGCCGTGGTGCTGCTGCCGAGCTTCCTGGTCGAGGGCGAGGGCGTCGGCAAGGCGTTGTGGCACAGCGTGTTCTACGCCGTGAGCGCCTTCAACAACGCGGGCTTCGTGGTGCACGAGGGCGGCCTCGAGCGGTGGAGCGGCGACCCGTTCGTGCTGGTGCCGATCGCGCTCGGGGTGTTCGTCGGCAGCGTCGGCTTCCCGGTGCTGCTGACGGTCGGGCGGGCGCTGCGGCAGCGGCGCGGGCACCGCCGCTGGAACCTGCACACCCGGCTGACGCTGGCGACGACGACGATCCTGCTGGGCGTCTCGGTCGTGGCGATCGGGGTCGCGGAGTGGTCGAACCCGAAGACGTTCGGCGGCATGGCGATCGGCCGCAAGCTGCTCGACGTCCTGTTCGCGGCGGTGATGCCGAGGTCGGGCGGCTTCGCGACGGTGGACGTCGGCGACATGCGCGAGCCGACCTGGCTGCTGCACGACGCGTTGATGTTCGTCGGCGGCGGCAGCGCGTCGACGGCCGGCGGCATCAAGGTGGGCACGTTCGCGGTGCTGGTGCTGGCGGCGGTGGCGGAGGCCCGCGGCGACCGCGACGTCGAGGTGTTCGGACGCCGGGTGCCGCCGGGCAGCCTGCGCCTGGCGGTGACCGTGCTGCTGGCGGGCGCGACGCTGGTGCTCGTCTCGACGATCGCGCTGCTGGCGATCACCGGGCGGACCCTCGACGTGGTGCTGTTCGAGGTGATCTCGGCGTTCTCGACGTGCGGGCTGTCGACCGGGTTGACCGCCGAGCTGCCCGACAGCGGCAAGTACCTGCTCACCGCGCTGATGTTCCTGGGCCGGACGGGCACCATGACCCTGGCGGCGGCGTTGGCCCTGCGCGAGCGCCGCCGCGTGATCCGACTACCCGAGGAGCGACCCGTCGTTGGCTAGGACAGGCAAGCCGAAGGACCGCGGCGACGCCGTGCTCGTCGTCGGGCTCGGGCGCTTCGGCAGCTCGATCGCCGCGACGCTCGACGAGCTGGGCCGCGAGGTGCTGGCGATCGACCGCGACGCCGCGCTGGTGCAGGAGTGGGCCGGGCGGCTGACGCACGTCGTCCAGGCCGACGCGACGTCGCCCGACGCGCTGACCGAGCTGGGCGTCGCGGAGTTCGGCGTCGCCGTCGTCGGCATCGGCATCTCGGTCGAGTCGAGCGTGCTGACCACAGCCAACCTGGTCGACCTCGGTGTCGAGCAGGTCTGGGCCAAGGCGCTGACCGCCGCGCACGGCAAGATCCTCACCCGCATCGGCGCGCACCGCGTCGTCTACCCCGAGCGCGACGCCGGCGAGCGGGTCGCGCACCTGCTGAGCGGCAAGCTGCAGGACTACATCGAGTTCGACGACGACTTCGCGATCGTGAAGATGCTGCCCCCGCAGGAGACGCGCGGCTTCACCCTCGCCGAGTCGAAGGTGCGCCAGCGCTACGGGGTCACCGTCGTCGGCGTGAAGTCCCCCGGCCGCGACTTCACCTACGCGGTGCCCGAGACCAAGATCCGCCCGGACGACGTGCTCATCGTCAGCGGCCACGTGAACCTCATCGAGCGCTTCGCCGCGCGCCCCTGACCCCGCGCGCCGGTTCGCGCGCCACGTGAAGTGGGCTCGCGCACCGTTCGATGGGCGTGCACGCCCCTCGGACGGTGCACCAGCCACGGGAAGCCGGTGCCTCGACCGGCAGCGCGTCACGGACGGGTGCCCGCGGACGACGTCGCGCAGACTGGGCGCATGGCCCGCAGCCGCCCGCCGTCCGAGCGGCCCACGAAGGTCTGCGCCACGTGCGGGCGGCCGTTCACGTGGCGCCGCAAGTGGGCGCGCGACTGGGACGAGGTGCGGTACTGCTCCGAGCGCTGCCGCCGCGAGCGGCACCGCGAGGCGTAGCGGTCAGAGCGAGCTGGTCGGCACCCAGCCGGGGTCGTCGCCGATCGGCAGGATCATGGCCAGCTCCTCGACGTCGTCGTCGCCCACCATGGGGCGGCGCTCGTCGGTGGGGCGGAAGCCGTAGCTGCTGAAGAAGGCGACGGCGCGGCCGTTGTCGGTCGACACCCACAGCTGCAGGCCGCGGCCGCCCTGGCGGCGGGTCCAGCGGGCGGCGGCGTCGGTCAGCCGCCAGGCGATGCCGGCGCCGCGGCGCTGCGAGGGCACCCACATGCCGAACAGCTCCGACACCCCGGGCTCGGCGGCGGTGCCGACCGACACGACGCCGACCCGTTCGCCGTCGAGCTCGGCGAGCAGCCGGGCCGATCGGTCCATGCGCAGCCGCCAGAACGCCTCGTCGTAGGCCGCCTCCTCGTCGAGGGACGAGGAGAAGGCGTCCGGCGCGTCGCGGAGCGCCTCGAGGCGGATCGCGCGGTACTCCTCCCAGTCGTCGGCCGACAGGGCACGCACGGTCACCTCGCTCATGCCGACAGCCTCCCAGACCCGGCGGCCGGCCGGGAGCGAGGGACTGCGGCGTTCGCCGACGGCGCGACCGTGCCGGGTGGGACAGTGGAGCGGCGGGAACCACCCGCGCCGCAGGCAACGCGGTCCGGGACGGCAGGGAGCAGCACGGTGATCGCCGTCCGACGCGTCGCGGCCCTCGCCGTGCCCGCGCTGCTGCTCGCCGGGTGCGCCGCCGCCGAGCGGCCGGCCGCCACCGTCCCGACACCGACCGACAGCGCCACCGGTGCGACCGGACCGACCCCGCCGTGGGCGACCACCGGGGCACCGACGACGGCGCCGGACGGCGGCTGGGTCGCGGCCTGGGGGGCGCCGCAGACCGCCGGCGGCTCGCCCGACGTGCCGCCGAGCGAGTGCCCGGGCACCCACGGCCTGACCGACACCACCGTGCGGGACGTCGTGCGGCTCACCGCGCCCGGTGAGGGCGTGCGGCTGCGGGTGTCGAACGTCGGTGGCGTGCGCCCGCTGCGGGTCGGCGCGGTCACGGTGGCGCCGGCCGGGGTGCGCGGGGCCACGCTCGCCGCGCCGCGACCGGCGACGTTCGGTGGCAGCCGGTCGACCGTCGTGCCGGTCGGGGCGAGCGCGCTGACCGACCCGGTGGCGCTGCCGGTGCAGGCCCTGGAGCAGCTGGCCGTGAGCGTGCACGTCGTCGGCCGGGCGTCGTCGGTCACCGAGCACCTCGACGCGCACCAGATCACCTGGACGGCGCAGGGCGACCGCACCGGGTCGGCCTCGGCCACCGGGTTCCGGGCCGGCGCGAGCTGCTGGATGTTCCTCGGCGCCGTCGAGGTGCTGGCCCCGTCACGGGTGCTCGGCACCGTGGTGGCGCTCGGCGACTCGCTCACCGACGGCACCGGCTCGACGTCCGGCGCCGACGCGCGCTGGCCCGACCGCCTCGCCGACCGGCTGGCGGCGCGCACCGGGTCGACGCTGGCCGTGGTCGACGCCGGGCTGTCCGGCAACGCCCTGCTCGCGCCGCGGCCGAGCCGGCCGGAGCAGGGTGCGGCGACGGCCGCCCGGTTCGACCGCGACGTGCTCGGGCTGAGCGGCGCGCGCACGGTGGTGCTGCTCATCGGCACCAACGACCTGGGCCGCGGCGCGACGGCCGGCCACCTCGCCCAGGCGGTGCGCGACCTGGTCACGCGCTCGCACGCCGCCGGGCTGCGGGTCGTCGGCGCGACGGTGCCCCCGCTCACCGGCTCGCCGATCGGACGACGGGTGCTGGGCGGTCAGCAGCAGGCCGACCGCCAGCGGCGCGCGCTGAACGCCTGGCTGCTGCACCGCGCGCCGTTCGACGCCGTGGTCGACGTCGACGCGGTGCTGCGCGACCCGCGCGACCCGGCGCGGCTGCGGCCGGAGTACGACAGCGGCGACCACGTGCACCCGAGCGACGCCGGGTACGCGGCCGTCGCCGACGCCGTCCCGCTCGCCGCGCTCGACCCGCGTCTGGGTTAGGTTCGGGCCGTGGTCGAGCCCCTGCGCACGGTGCGCGCCCTGCGCTACGTGGCGCCGCTGCGCGAGGGCGGGTCGCTGCCCGGGCTCGTCGAGGCCGACGACGACGGCACGTACGTCGTGAAGTTCCGCGGCGCCGGCCAGGGCCCGAAGGCGCTCGTGGCCGAGCTCGTGGTCGGCGAGCTGGCCCGCGCCCTCGGCCTGCCGGTGCCCGAGCTGGTGCTGGTCGACCTCGACCCGTCGCTCGCGCCGTTCGAGCCCGACCAGGAGATCCAGGACCTGCTGCGTGCCAGCGGCGGGCTCAACGTCGGCATGGACTACCTGCCGGGGTCGCTCACCCTCGACCCCGCCGTCGACCCGGTCGACCCGGTGCTGGCGGCCAGGGTGCTGTGGCTCGACGCGCTGGTCGACGACGTCGACCGCACCTGGCGCAACCCGAACCTGCTGGTGTGGCACGGCCGGCCCTGGCTGATCGACCACGGCGCGTCGCTGTGGTGGCACCACACCTGGCGGGCGCTCGAGGCAGCGACCACCCGCCCGCTGCGCGACGGCGACGCCCACGTGCTGCTGCGCGCCGCCGGCCCGCTGGCCGACGCCGACGCCGACCTCGCGCCGCGGGTGACCCCGGCCCTGCTCGACGAGGGGCTGGCGGTGGTGCCCGACGCGTGGCTCGAGGACGGCGAGCTGACCGCCGCCGCGGCCCGCGACCGCTACCGCACCGTGCTGCTCGACCGGCTGGCCGCCCGCGCCGGCTGGCTGGCGCCGCTGGAGGCCGCCCGTGTCGCCGGCTGAGCTCGTGCCGTACGAGTGGTGCACGCTGCGCGTGGTGCCGCGGGTCGAGCGCGGCGAGCTGCTGAACGCCGGCGTCGTGCTGCTCTGCCCCGGTCGCGGGGTGCTGGAGGCGGCGGTCGCGTTCGACGCGGAGCGGGCGCTCGCGCTGTGGCCGGGCCTGGACGCCGCGGCGGTCGAGCGGCACCTCGACGCGGCCGTGCGGGTGTGCGCCGGCACGCACCCCGCGACGTCCGGGATGCCTGCGGGGCAACGGTTCCGGTGGCTGACCGCGCCGCGCAGCACCGTCGTCCAGACCTCGCCGGTGCACACCGGGCTCACCGACGACCCCGACGCGGTGCTGCAGCGGCTGCTGACCCGGATGGTGCTGGTCCCCTAGCCGGGGTCGGCTCAGGGACGGGCCGGGGTGCTGCCCGATGGGCGCCCGCCGTCGCGCGGGGCAGGCTGGACGACGAGCGGCCGGGTGGCCGCCGACACGAGCCAGGGAGTCCCACATGACCGACGTCCACGCCGCGCTGCGCAACCAGGGCCTCGTGCGCCCGCGCCAGGACCGGGTGCTGGGCGGTGTCTGCGCCGGGCTCGGCCGTCGCTTCGGCATCGCGCCCTGGCCGGCCCGCCTGCTGTTCCTGGTGGTGACGATCGTGGTGCCGGGCAGCCCGGTCGTGATCTACCCCGTGCTGTGGCTGCTGATGCCGAGCGAGTGAGTCGCTCAGGCGACCTGGAACGAGCGCTTCGACAGGCCCATCGCGTAGCCCTCGATCGTCGTCCGCACCGGCTGCTCGGGGTCGTCGGCCGCGCCGAGCGTGACGAACAGCGGCGTGTAGTGCTCGACGGTCGGGTGCGCGTACGGCAGTCCGGGCGCGTGGTGCCGGTAGCCGGCGAGGGCCTCGACGTCGCCGCGGGCCAGCGCGTCGGCCGCCCAGTCGTCGAAGTCGCGCGACCACTGCGGCACGGCGTTGTGCACGAACATCTCGCGGGTCAGGAAGGGCAGGCCGTGGGTCATGAAGCCCGACCCGATCACCAGCACGCCCTCGTGCCGCAGCTCGCGCAGCCGGCGGCCGAGGTCCATCAGCCGGGCCGGGTTGTGGGTCGGCATGCTGAGCTGCAGCACCGGCACGTCCGCGTGGGGGTACATGACCTTCAGCGGCACCCAGGCGCCGTGGTCGAGGCCGCGCGAGGCGTGCTGGTGCACCGGCTCGGCGTCCGGCATCGCGGCGGCCACGCGGGCGGCGAGCGCAGAGGCGTCGGGCGTCGCGTAGGTCATGCGGAAGTAGCGCTCGTCGAAGCCACCGAAGTCGTAGACCAGCGGCGTGCCGGCGGCGGGGGCGCTCAGGGTCAGCGGGGCCGACTCCCAGTGCGCGCTCACGATGAGCACGGCGCGCGGCTTGGGCAGCGACTGCGACCAGCGGGACAGCTCGGCGATCCAGGGCGCGTCGTCGAACAGCGGCGGGGCGCCGTGGCTGAGGTAGAGCGCCGGCATCGGCCCGTCGTCCGGCGTCCAGGTGCGCTGGGTGCGGGTGGCGGGGGCGACGTCGCGCAGGAACGCGTCGAAGGCGGCACCCGGTGCGTGCGGGTCGATGGCGGTCACGACGTCCTCCTTGAAACTTCAACGTTCAAGTGATGATGCGCGCCAGAACTTGAAGTGTCAAGTGATCGGGCGGACACTCGGGTGGTGACCGACGAACCGCGCTGGCTGGACGCCGACGAGCGCGCCGCCTGGCTGGCCCTGACCCGCCTCACCTCGCGGCTGCCCGGCGCCCTCGACGCCCAGCTCGAGCGCGACGCGGGCCTGAGCTACATCGAGTACATCGTGCTGGCGATGCTCAGCGAGCAGGCCGACCGCACGCTGCGCATGAGCCGGCTCGCCGCCGTCACCAGCACCTCGCTGTCGCGGCTGTCGCACGTGGTGAAGCGGCTCGAGGCGCGCGACCTGGTCACCCGCGCCACCGACGAGCGGGACCGCCGCGCCACGAACGCCACCATCACCGACACCGGCCTGGCCCTCGTCGTCCGCGTCGCGCCCGCCCACGTCGCCCACGTGCGCGAGCTCGTGCTCGACGCCCTCGGCCCCGGCCAGCTCGGCACCTGGCGCGCGGCGAACGAGCGCGTGCTCGACCGCATCGACCCCGACGCCGTCTCCCGCCCCCCGACCCCCTGACCCGCCCCCTCTCGCGAGCCACGTGAAGTCGGCTGGCGCACCGTTCCATGGGGTTCACCGCCACTGGAACGGTGCGCGAACCAACTTCGCGTGGCGCGCGTCGAGGGCGGCCGCTGCGGGTGGCTGCGGCACCGTTCCATGGGCGTGCAACCCCCTGGAACGGTGCGCGAGCCGACTTCACGTGGCCCGCGACCGGGGCCGGGACGGCGAGCTGGAGACCCGGGCGCGGGTCAGGGCAGGGGGCGGGCCATCTCGAGCTCCTCGAGCTCGTCGGGCTCCTGCTCGGTGCGGCCGGTGGGCTGGAACCCGTTGCGGGAGTACAGGCGCAGGGCCGGCTCGTTCGTGGTGACGCACCAGAGGCTCATCCGGCTCCCGCCCATGGCGCGCCAGGCGGCGAGGGCGGTGTCGACGAGCAGGTCGCCGAGGCCGCGGCCACGGCCGGCGGGGTCGACCCACATGCCGGTGATCTCGGCCTCGCCGACGGCGTTCTCGGCGAACTGCCGCACGGTGATGGTGCCGAGCGGCTCGCCGTCGACGAGCGCGTGGAAGGTGGTGGCCGTGGCGAGCCGCTCGCGCCACTGCTGCTCCTCGTGGGCCAGCGCCGCCTCGTACGACGTGCCGAACGCGAGGCCGTCCTGGCGCAGCGACTCGAGCCGCAGCCGCCGGGCCTGCTGCCAGTCGTCGGGCACCAGGCGCTGGATCGCGACCGTCACGAGCCGGCCAGCTCGCGGCTCCGGTCGCGGGCCGACTCCATCGCGGTGATGAACGCGGCGCGCACCTTGTGGTCGTCGAGCTGGCGCAGCGCCGACATCGTGGTGCCGCCGGGGCTCGACACCTGCTCGCGCAGCACGGTCGGGTGCTCACCGGTCTCGCGCAGCATGGTGGCCGCGCCGAACAGCGTCTGCACGACGAGCTCGGTGGACGTCGAGCGCGGCAGGCCCAGCAGCACGCCGGCCTCGATCATCGCCTCGACGACGTAGAAGATGTACGCCGGACCGGAACCGCTGATCGCGGTGACGGCGTCGAGGTGGTGCTCGGGCAGGCGCAGCACCCGCCCGCACGAGCGCAGCAGCTCCTCGGCGGCCTCGAGGTGGTCGTCGTCGCAGTGCGCGCCCGGGCTCACGGCGGCCATGCCCTCGTCGACCAGCGCCGGGGTGTTCGGCATCACCCGCACCACGGGCGTGCCCTCGGGCAGCGCGGCCTCGATCGACGCCGTGGTGATGCCCGCCGCGAGCGACACGACGAGCGTGCCCGGCGTCAGGTGGTCGCGGATCTCGGCCAGCGCGGCCGTCATGTCCTGCGGCTTCACGACGAGCACGACGGTGCGCGCGGCGGCGGCGGCCTCGGCGTTGTCGACCACCCGCACGCCGTACTTCTCGGTCAGCTCGGCCACCCGCTCCGGACGCCGCTCGCTCACCACGAGCGTGGCGGGGTCGCGGCCGGCGCGCACCAGGCCCGACAGCAGGGTCTCGCCCATCACGCCGGCGCCCAGGATCGCGACCAGCCCCTCGTGCGCCACGACCTCAGCCCCTCGTCGCCAGCGCGCGCAGGAAGAACGCGGTGTTCGCGGGGCGCTCGGCCATGCGGCGCACCAGGTAGCCGTACCACTCGTCGCCGTAGGGCACGTAAACGCGCACCTTCTCGCCCTGGTCGGCCAGCCGCTGCTGCTCGTCGGGACGGATGCCGTACAGCATCTGGAACTCGTAGCTGCCCTGGCTGCGGCCGTGCTGCACCGCGAGCGCCCCGCCGATGTCGACCAGCCGCGGGTCGTGCGTGGCGAGCATCGGGTAGCCGTCACCGGCCATCAGCGCCTTGGCGCAGCGCACGTACGACTTGTCGACCTCGGCCCGGTCGGTGAACGCGACGGACGCCGGCTCGTCGTACGCACCCTTGCACAACCGCACGCGTGAGCCGGCGGTGGCGAGGTCGCGGCAGTCGGCCTCGGTGCGGCGCAGGTAGGCCTGCAGCACCGCGCCCACCCACGGGAAGTCGTCGCGCAGCTCGCGAAGCGTGGCGAGGGTGGCGTCGGTGGTGGTGTGGTCCTCCATGTCGAGGGTCACGGTGGTGCCGGCCTCGTGCGCCGCCGAGCAGATGTCCCAGGCGTGCTCGAGCGCGATCTTGTCGCCGTCGGCGCCGAGGGACTGGCCGACCGCCGACAGCTTGACCGACACCTCGGACCGGCCGCCCTCGGTGAGCCCGGCGTCGCGCAGCTGCTGCAGCAGCGCCAGGTAGGCGTCGCGGGTGGCCCGCGCCTGCGCCATGTCGGTGGTGTCCTCGCCGAGGAAGTCGATCGTGACGTACCGGTGGCTGCCGGCGAGGTCGGCGGCGGCGCGCACGGCGTCGGGCGTGGCGGCGCCGGGCACGAACCGGCGCACGACGCCGCGCGAGACCGGCGCGGTCTCGACGAGCGAGCGCACCTTGGTGCTCTTGGACAGCTGCAGCAGGGTCTGGCGGAGCATGCGGGCAGCCTACGGCCGCGACGGCGCCCCGGCCGCCGCCAGGTTGAGCCGGGCGAACGCCAGCGACTCGGCCAGGTCGTCCTCGCGCTCCTGCGCGCTGCGGGCCCGGCGGGTGGTGATCTCGACGACCACCTCGCCCTCCCACTGCTGCGCCGCCAGCCGCTCGAGCAGCTCGGCCGCCGGCATGCGCCCCCGCCCGGGCACCAGGTGCTCGTCCTTCGCCGACCCGTTGCCGTCCGTGAGGTGCACGTGGCGCAGCCGGTCGCCGAGGGTGTCGGCCATGTCGAGCAGGTCGCTGCCGGCGGTCGCCGCGTGCGACAGGTCGAGCGTGACGTGCCGGTAGTCGTGCTCGGTGGGGTCCCACCCGGGCAGGTAGGCGAGGATCTCGCGGCCGCGGGCGCGCCAGGGGTACATGTTCTCGACGGCGAGGTCGACGCCGGTGCGCTCCTCGAGCTCGCGGACGCCGTCGACGAACGCCCGCGCGTACTCGCGCTGCCAGCGGAACGGCGGGTGCACCACCACGGTGCCGGCGCCCACGGCCTGCGCGACCTCGCACGAGCGCTCGAGCTTGGGCCAGGGGTCGGTGCCCCACACCCGCTGGGTCAGCAGCAGCGTCGGCGCGTGGATGGCGACGACGGGCAGGCCGTGCTGCTGCGAGAGCGCGTTGAGGGCGTCGGGGCTCTGGCTGACCGGGTCGGTCCAGACCATGATCTCCATGCCGTCGTAGCCCAGCCTCGCGCCGAGCTCGAACGACTGGGCGCACCCCAGCGGGTAGCACGACGCGGTCGAGAGCGAGACGCGCGCCGGCGACGTGCGCACCGGCTGACCCATGCCGTCCACCCTAGAGCCGCTGCCTCGGCGCGGCGTCCGCAGGCACCGGACCGCGTCAACCGGGTCAGCCGGCGTCCGGCCGGAACCGCCCGGCCTCGACGTCGGCCACCAGCTCGCGCACCAGCCGGGCCACCTCGACGGGGTGCGTCAGCTGCGCCCAGTGCCCGGCGTCGAGGTGGCGGCGGCGCAGGCGGGGCGCCCACCGCTCGAGCGGCAGCGGGTCGAGGTCGACGTACCGGTCGCGGCGCGGTTGCACCACCTGCACCGGCAGGTCGGTGGTCCGCTCGCGCGGCGCCCGCAGCACCTGCGGCACGTTCGCGCGGTACAGCTCGACGCCGCGCACGGCCTCGCCGAGCAGCGCGGGGGCGGGCGGCGCGTCGGTGCCCTCCAGCGCGCTGCGCACCCGCCGCCAGCCGCGGGCCAGCCCGGCGCGCCAGAGCAGCGCGGGCAGCACCGGCAGCTGGAAGAACCCGATGTACCAGGAGCGGCGCAGCTGCCGCAGGTGCGCGCGGGTGAACGGGCCGCGCGACCACAGCGCGAGGTGGTCGAGGCACGGGCCGCCCACCGAGGTGAACGACGCGACCGGGGCGCCAGGCGTCGTCACGGACTCCCACGCCTGGATCGAGCCCCAGTCGTGCCCGACCAGGTGCACCGGGCGGTCGGGGCTCACCGCGGCGGCCACGGCGTGCAGGTCGGCGGCGAGCTGCCCGAGCCGGTACCCCGTGCGCCGCCGCGGCGCCCCGGACGCACCGGCCCCGCGGACGTCGTAGGTCACGACCCGCAGGTGCGGCTCGAGCAGCGGCACCACGCGGTCCCACACGGTGTGCGTGTCGGGGTAGCCGTGCACGAGCAGCAGCACCGGCCCGTCGAGCCGGCCGCGCACCTGCACCGCCAGCTCGACCCCGTCGCTCGCAAGCACCCTCACAGCGACCCCAGCCGCAGCAGGCCGCCGTCGGGTCGCTCGACGCACACCCGGACGCCGTCGACGGTGCAGGTGCCGCAGTAGCCCTGCCGGCACCCGACCGGGTAGTCCGGGCGCGCGTCGAGCAGGACGTCGAGCGCCGAGCGGTCGGCCGGCACCGCCAGGCGGCGCCCGGAGCGGCCCAGCTCGAGCACGAACGGCCGGCCGCCGACGACGGGCGGGGGCACGAAGCGCTCGTGGTGCAGGCTGCGGCCGCCCAGCTGCCCGCGGACGTCGTCCAGCATCGACGCCGGTCCGCACAGGTAGACGGCGGCCTGCGGCGAGACGTGCGCGAGCAGCGGCGGCCCGGCCCGGCCGACCCGCAGCTCGACGTCGCCGGGCGGCAGCTCGGCGGTGAACGGCATCGACCCCCGCGACCGGCCGACGTGCACCAGCTGCCAGCGCAGCCCGAGCCGGTGCGCGTCGACGACCATCGGCAGCAGGGCGGTCAGGCCGATGCCGCCGGCCACGAAGCAGACCTCGGGCTCGCCGGCGAACGGGAACCCGTTGCGCGGCGCACGCACCAGCAGCTCGGTGCCGACCCGCAGCGCGTGCAGCTCGGCCGACCCGCCACCGAGCCGGCGCACGGCCACCCGGTAGCCCGCCCGGTCGAGCGGGTCGCCGCACAGCGAGTAGGTGCGCCGGCGCCCGGACGGCAGGCGCAGCGCGACGTGCGCCCCCGGCTGCCAGCGCGGGAGCGGGCCGTCACCCTCCAGCCGCAGCGCGACCACGTCGTCCGCCACGTGCTCGCGCGCGGTCACCTGCAGCCGCAGCGCCCGCGAGGGGGCGGCTGCCGGCCGGGCCCGGCCGCCGAGCCGCTGCACGAGCGCGTTGTACCGCTCGTCGCGGGCGGCCAGCCGCGCCATGAAGCCCTCTGGGCCGTGGCGGCGCACGTCAGCCCGCCGCCCGGGCCGCCGGCGAGGCCGCCAGGTAGGCGACCGCCTGCCGCGTCGAGCCCTCGCTGCGCGGGTGGTGCCCCGGCCGGAACCAGCGCGCCCACGCCCGCAGCACCTGCCACGCCGACGGCACCAGCCCACGCCGCGCCGCCCGGGCCGCCCGCCACCAGGTGGCGCGCAGCGTCGTCTCGGGGTCGGCGTCGACCAGGAACCGCGTGCCGCGCACCCACAGCGTCGCCAGCACGTACCCGACGAGCAGCATGCTGCGGGCCCGCCGCACCCACCGGCGGTCGAGGTGGTGGGCCAGGTCGAAGGCCACGCTGCGGTGCTCGACCTCCTCGGCGGCGTGCCAGCGCAGCAGGTCGAGCATCACCGGGTCGGCGCCGGCGCGGTCGAGCGCCGGGGAGTTCAGCAGCCAGTGGCCGAGGAACGTGGTGAAGTGCTCGACGGCGGCCACGATCGCCACCCGCTCGACCAGCTGCTCGTGCCGCCGCCGCGCGGTCAGCCCCGGCTTCGGGCCCAGCACCTCGCGGAACAGCTGCTCGGTCTCGGCGACGAACGGGCTCGGGTCGAGGCCGTGCGCCCGCAGGTGCTCGAGCACCTCGCCGTGCGCGTCGGCGTGCACGCTCTCCTGCGCGACGAACCCCAGCACGTCCTCGCGCAGCGCCTCGTCGCGCACCAGCGGCAGCGCCTCGTGGAACGTGCGCACGAACCACCGCTCGCCCTCCGGCAGCAGCAGGTGCAGCACGTTCCAGACGTGCGTGGCCACCGGGTCGCCGGGCACCCAGTGCATCGGCAGCGTCGTCCAGTCGAAGCGCACGTCGCGCGGGCGCAGCACCAGGTCGTCCAGCGCGTCGCTCGGGTCGATGGCGTGGTCGGTCACGGTCGCTCCCCGGTGGGTGGGTCGTCGGGCACCAGCTGCAGCGCGACGTCGCGCCCGTGGAAGGCGCGGACGCCGTCGACCGAGCCGAGCACGTCGGCGTACAGCGTCGGCACCGGGCCGAGCGACAGCCCGTGCACGAACACCTCGTACACCACCTGCTGGCTGGACGGCGTGACCTGGCCGCGGCAGCGGGCGCCGGTGCGGTGACCGGGCGCGAGGTCGAAGCGCCAGCCGTCGCGGTCGAGGGTGGCGCCGGTCGCGGTCAGGTAGAACGCCATGGCCTGCAGGCAGCCCTGCAGCATCAGGGTGCCGGCCATGCACGGGTCGTCGGTGAAGTGCCCGGCGAAGAACCAGTCGTCGGGCGACACCGCGGTCTCGGCGCGCACGTAGCCGCGCCCCCACGGGCCGCCCGCCGGGTCGAGGTCGGTGACCCGGCCGAGCAGCAGCATCGAGCCGTCGTCGATCCGCGGGGTGCGCACGTGCTCGGCGGCCCGCTCCCAACCGGGACCGTAGCAGGTCGCCGCGTCGCCCTCGGCGAACGCCCGCACCAGCTCGCCGCCGAACGCGGACCGGCTGCAGCGCAGGGGCGCCGGGTCGAGCGGCCGATCGTCCGGCTCGCACGCGGCCGGGTCCCACTGCACGCCCTCGGCGGCGGCCAGCTCCTGGGTCGTGAAGTACCCGGCCTGACCGTTGCGCGCCTGCAACCGCAGCTCGTCGCCGACCCAGCAGTCGTAGTGGAAGAAGAAGAGCCACACGTCACCGTGCCGCGCGTGCCCGTCGACGTGGATCTCGAAGCGCAGCGTCTCGCCCACCCGCGGTCGCGACCCGGCGTAGGTCAGCTCGCAGCCCAGCAGCCGGTAGCGGCGGGAGCCCTGCAGCACGAGGTCGACGCCGAGCCAGCTGATCAGCAGCAGGTCGGCCTGCCCGGCCTCGATCATCAGCCCGGCCGGCATCCGCCCGGTCGCGTCGAGGTACCAGCTGTCCGCTCGGACGTCGGTCTCCGTCCACAGCGTGCCGGTGGCCGGTGCCGGCTCGGGGACGGCCAGCACCCCGGCGTCCGCGTCGATCCCGGTCACCCGGTCGGCGAGGAGCAGCGGCGGCGCGGGCATCCGCGTCTGCACCACCACGTCGTCGAGGGCCGCGAAGGCCGGCCCGAGCACGCCCGACACCCGGCCCGTCGACAGGTGCTCGAGCTGGGCGCGGTCGAACGACGGCCCGGGTCGAGCGGGCGCCTCGGCGACCTCGCGCGGCGTCGGGGGCAGCCGCAGGCCGGGGTGCACCGGCACGCTCACCGTGCGCGAGCCCGGCACCTCGACCGGCTGCGCCGCAACGGGTTCCGGCTCCTGCGCGTGCAGCACGACCCCGTCGCCGCCGGCGCCGGTCACCCGCACCGACCGCAGCCCGGGCCGCGGCGTGCCCGGGGCGCCGACCGCGGGCACGACGCCCGCACGCAGCGCGACGACGGCCGCCGCGACCGCGATCAGGTCGCGCGCCGCGTACGCCGCGCCGAGGGCCTGCACCGCGTCGTAGTCGACCTCCGGGCCCTCCCCCACCACGAGCTCGGGTGCCACGACGTCGGCGTCCCCCGGCAGCACGGCCAGCACCGGGTCGCCGTCGCGGCGGGCGTCGTCCAGCCGCTTGAGCACCAGCACCACCGCGCCGTCACCGGGCCGCTCGGTGCTCCCGAGGTCGCGCAGCGCCTGCTGGTGCACCGGGTCGCAGCTGGTGTCGACGGCCCCCACCAGCACGGCGTCGGCCGCACCGCGGCGCAGCGCCCGCGCGGCCTGCTCGAGCGCCAGCAGCCCCGACCGCTCCTCGGCCGCGACGACGTACCCGGGCCCGCCGAGGTCGAGGTGCGTGCCGATCCGGTTGGCGAGCAGGTTCGGCAGGGCACCGACGGCGCGGGCCGGCACGGCGGGGCCGTCGAACGCGTCGGCCACCAGCCCGGGCAGCCCGGCGTCGGTCAGGCCGGCGTCGGCCAGCCACTGCGGCGCGCGCCACCGCGCCCCGGCCCGTGCCGGCGTCAGGTCGAGCCCGGCGCCGACCACCACGTGCGTCCGCTCGCGCGGCAGGTCGAGGCCGACCACCGCCTCGCGCGCCGCCTCCAGCACGAGCAGCTGCTGCGGCGCGGCCAGGGCGACGTCGTGCGGCGGCACCCGCAGCCCCGCGAGGTCGACCTCCACGACGTCGGCGCGGCCGAGCTGCTCGCCCTGCAGCACAGCCCGCCGCAGGTCGTCGGCGCCGCGGCCGCCACCCACCCGGGCGCCCAGCCCGACGACCGCCAGC
>NZ_BAAHBM010000065.1:0-19513 GCF_054776675.1 Angustibacter aerolatus | reverse complement strand
GCTCGACGTCGGCCCGCAGCGAGCGCCCGGCGCCGGTGAGCGCGCCGTCGCCGAGGGCGACGACGGTGGCCAGGCCGCGGTCGCGCAGCCGGGCCAGGGCGGCCAGGTAGTCGGGGTGCCGCCAGCCGCGGGTGGCGCGGGCGAACGCCAGGCCGGTGCCGCCGATGACCGCCAGCAGCAGCGCCTCGACCGCGTCGAGCGGAGCGTGCAGCAGCGCGGCCATGTGGCCGTCGCCGCGGTGCTCGCGGACCTGGGTCGCCCGCAGCCACAGCCGGGCCAGCGGCGCCTCGGGCTCCGGCACGCTCGACCAGGCGGCGAACAGCGGACGGCCGGCAACCGACGCGGCCCCGACGGCCTGCGCGAGCAGCGGCAGCACCTCGGCCAGCACGTCGTCGGCGAGGTGCTCGCCGGCCAGCCGCTGCAGCGACGCCGCCGCGACGTCGACCCGGGCGGCCACCACGGCCTCGGGCGTGGTGACGTTCCAGACGTCTCGCAGCCCGCGGGCCACCAGCGCCGGGTCGTAGACGAAGAACGTCGCCGCCACCACCTGCGGCGGCACCGGCCCGAGCGGCGCGGCCCGCATCGCGAAGTGCGCGAACCGCGGGTCGAGGCCCAGCGCCCGCGCCGTCTCCTGCGTCTCGGGCACGAACGTGTGCACCACGTGCAGCAGGTCGAGCGCGGCCCAGGCCCGGCGGGCCCAGCGGTTCAGCTCGTCGTCACCGTCACCGTCAGCGGCGGCGGCGGCCGCACCGCCCCCGGTCACCCGACGTCCGCCCCGGCGAGCAGCTGCTCGAGCACGTCGGCCAGCCCGTCGCGCTCGACCGGCGCGCACACCTCGTCGGCCGCGGCGAGCACGTCGGGCGGCGCCTGCCCCATCGCCACGGAGCGCCCGGCCCAGGCGAACATCTCCAGGTCGTTGCGGCCGTCGCCCACCGCGAGCACGTCGGCGGCGGTCAGGCCGAGCCGGTCGACGACCACCTGCAGGCCGTGCGCCTTGCTGACGTCGTCGGGTGCGACGTCGAGCCACGCCGTCCAGCCGACCACGTAGCTGCCGCCGGTCAGGCCGAGCCGCTCGACGAGGTCCAGGAAGTCCTCGGGCGTGTGCTCGGGGCTGCGGACGACGACCCGGGTGACCGGCCGGCCCGACAGCTCGTCGAACGGCACGACGGTCTGCTCGCCGATCAGCTCGTCGTTCGGGAACGGCGCGTTCAGCCGGAACGTGGCGTCGACGTCCTCGACGGCGTAGACGGCGTTCGGCAGGTGCTCGCGCAGCAGCTGCAGCGCCGGGGCCGGGTCGAACGAGCGCAGGTCGGCGATCTCGTACCCGAGCTCGAGCGCGGGGTCGAGCCGCAGGGTCACCGCACCGTTGCTCACCACGGCGTACCCCTCGGTGAGCCCCAGCCGGTCGAGCACCGGCAGCACCATGGGCAGCGAGCGCCCGGTCGAGAGCACCAGGTGGCGACCGGAGGCCACCACGGCGTGCACCGCGTCGCGCACCCGGTCGGTGAGCCGGTCGTCGTGGTCGACCAGCGTGCCGTCGATGTCGAGCGCCACCAGCGGCCAGGGCGCCGCCGTCACGACCGCGGGCGCAGGACGTCGGTGCCGACGTCGGCGCGCAGCGCCTCGGGAACCACCACCGAGCCGTCCGCCTGCTGGTGGTTCTCGAGGATCGCCACCAGCCAGCGGGTCGTCGCCGCGGTGCCGTTCAGCGTGGCCACGTGGCGGTTCTGCCCCTCGCGCTCGGGGTCGCGCTCGCGGACGCCGAGCCGCCGGGCCTGGTACGTCGTGCAGTTCGAGGTCGAGGTCAGCTCGCGGTAGCGGCCCTGCGACGGCACCCAGCCCTCGCAGTCGAACTTGCGGGCGGCCGGGCCGCCGAGGTCGCCCGCCGCGACGTCGATCACCCGGTAGGGCACCTCGACGGCGGCGAGCAGCGAGCGCTCGAGGTCGAGCAGCCGCTGGTGCTCGGCCGCGGCCTGCTCGACCGGGGCGTAGACGAACATCTCGATCTTCTGGAACTGGTGCACGCGGATGATGCCCCGGGTGTCCTTGCCGTACGAGCCGGCCTCGCGGCGGAAGCACGTCGACCAGCCCGCGTACCGCACGGGGCCGTCGGTGAGGTCGAGCACCTCGTCGGCGTGGTAGCCGGCGAGCGCGACCTCCGACGTGCCGGTCAGGTACAGGTCGTCGGCCTCGAGCCGGTAGACCTCGCCGGCGTGCGCGTCGAGGAACCCGGCGCCGGCCATGATCTCCGGCTTCACCAGCGTGGGCACGACCATCGGCGAGAACCCGGCGTCGATCGCCGTGCGCATGGCCAGGTTGAGCAGCGCCAGCTCGAGCCGCGCACCGGGGCCGGTGAGGAAGTAGAAGCGCGAGCCGCCGACCTTGGCGCCGCGGCCCATGTCGATGGCGCCGAGCGACTCGCCGAGCTCGAGGTGGTCGCGCGGCGCGAAGCCCTCGGCCGCGAAGTCGCGGGGCGTGCCGACGGTGTCGCGCACCACGTAGTCGTCCTCACCGCCGGGCGGCACGTCGGGCAGCACGACGTTCGGCACGCGCCGCAGCAGCGCCGTCAGCTCGGTCTCGCCCTCGGCGGCCCGGGTCTCGAGCCCCTTCACCCGCTCGCTGAGCGTGCGGCCGTGCGCGATGAGGGCCGGCTTGTCGTCCTTCGGGGCCGCGGCGACCCGCTTGCCGTGCGCCTTCTGCTCCGCGCGGACCTGCTCGAACTCCTGGATGGCGGACCGGCGGCGCTCGTCGGCGGCCAGCACCTCGTCGACCAGCGACGGGTCCTCGCCGCGGGCGCGCTGGCTGGCCCGCACCAGGTCGGGGTCGTCTCGGAGCACGCGCACGTCGATCACGGGGACGACCTTACTTGGGTGCGCCGCCGGCTCCACGGGGTCGTCCACAGGCCGCCGCGGCTCCCGCCGGCTCAAGCCGCGGCCCCCGGGCACCGATGTCCCTGGCATGGGTGCTGCGGCAGGACGGCGCCGCGGCCACGGGTCGTGGCTCTACGCGGCGTACGCCCTGGCCAGCCTGGTGACCGTCGTGGTGCTGGGCCTGGTGCTCGCCGCCAGCGCCCGGCAGGACGCCCGCGCCGCCGCGCTGTCGCAGGGTCGCGCGCAGGCCGCGGTCATCCAGCAGATGGCCCTCGCCCCCGCCCTGCGCGACCTCGACCTCGACCACCTGCCCGGCCACCGGCTCGATCCCGCCAGCGTGCAGCAGCTGCGCCAGGCGACCCTGCTCGCGGTCGCCAACTCCAGCGTCATCGGCCTGCGCGTGCGCGACGCCGACGGCATCGTGCTCTTCTCCGACAACGGGCAGGCGACCAGCCCGGTCGAGATCGGCAGCACCGCGTTCCGCGACGCGGTGGCCGGCCGCAGCTACGCGGCGATCGTGCCGGCGGACGCCGAGGGCGGCGCCGTCGTCCGCGTCGTCGGCCCGCTCATCGTCACCAGCGCCGGCCGGGCCAGCGGCGTCTTCGAGCTCGACCTCCCGTACGGCCAGTTCGAGGCCGTGCTCCGCGACCGCGTGCACCGCACGGTGGTGCGCCTGGGCGTCGCGCTCGGCGGCATGTACCTGGTGCTCGCCGCGATCGCCTGGTCGACCACCAACAGCCTGCGTCGGCACGCCCGCCAGCGCGAGCACGAGGCGCGCCACGACCAGCTCACCGGCCTGCCGAACCGCGGGGTGATGCGCGAGGAGGTGCAGCGGCTGCTGCGATCGGCGGCCACCGGGCGCGGCGGCGGCGCGGTCGCGCTGGTCGACCTCGACCGCTTCAAGGAGGTCAACGACACGCTCGGCCACCACGTGGGCGACGGTCTGCTGCAGGTCGTGGCGCAGCGGCTGTCCGGCGCGCTGCGCACCGACGACACGGTGGCGCGGCTGGGCGGCGACGAGTTCGGCATCGTGCTGCCCGGCGTGACCACGGCGGAGGACGCCGCGGCCGTGTGCCACCAGGTGCTGCAGGCGCTGGTCGACGACGTGGTGGTCGAGGGCGTGCCGCTGCGCGTCGAGGCCAGCCTCGGCGTCGCGCTGTGCCCCGACCACGGCGACTCGGTCGAGGAGCTGCTGCGGCACGCCGACGAGTCGATGTACGTCAGCAAGCGCGAGTCCGGCGGGGTCGTCGTGTGGGAGCCCGGCGAGCACCTGGGTGTGGCCGAGGACGTCGTCTCGCTGCGCCGCGAGCTGGCGAACGCCCTGGAGCGCGACGAGCTGGTGCTGCACTACCAGACCCAGGTCGACCTGCGCACCGGCCGCGTCGTCGGCGTCGAGGCGCTGTGCCGCTGGCAGCACCCGACGCGCGGCCTGCTCGCGCCACCGGCGTTCCTGCACGTGCTCGAGACCAGTCAGCTGGTCGAGCCGTTCACCGAGTGGGTCGTGCGCCGGGCGCTGGCCGACCGCGCCCGCTGGGTCGCCCTCGGCCACGACGACCTCGTCGTCGCCGTCAACGTCTCGCCCCGCAACCTCGTGCGCGCCGGGCTGGCCGCGGTGGTGGCCGACGCGCTCGCCGCCACCGGGACGCCGCCCGCCGGCCTGATGATCGAGATCACCGAGGACGCCGTGGGCGCCGAGACCGAGGCCGCGCACGCGACGCTGGAGGGGCTCACCGCGCTCGGCGTCCCGCTGTCGATCGACGACTTCGGCGCCGGGCGCACCAGCGTCGCCCAGCTGCGCAGCCTGCAGTTCGCGCAGGTGAAGGTCGACCGCTCGTTCACCGCCGGGCTGACCAGCGCCGACCCGCTGCCCGACCGCGCCGTCGTGGCGTCCGTCATCGCGATGGCGCACGGCCTCGGCCTCGACGTCGTCGCGGAGGGCGTCGAGGACGACGCCACCCGCGCCTGGCTCGCCGACGCCGGCTGCGACGTCGGCCAGGGCTGGCACTTCTCCCGACCCGCGGCCTGGTCACCCGACCTCGTCGCCCGCACCGACCGCACCGCCCACGCAGGAGCCGCGCGATGACCACGACCCGCCGCCACCGCCTCGCCGCCGTCCTCGGCCTGGCCGCCGCGCTCGCCGGCACCGCCGCCTGCGGTCACGACGAGCAGGCCGCCGTCGCCTCCCGCGGCCCCGCCACCGCCTACGACGCGGCGCTGCACGACCGGCTGCCCGCCGCCGTCCGCGAGCGCGGCGAGCTGCGCGTGGTCACTTCCGCCGACTACGCACCGGTCGCGTTCTTCGACGAGGACGGCCGCACGCTGGTCGGCAGCGAGCCCGACCTGGTGCGCGCCGTCGGCCGGGTGCTCGGCGTGAAGCTGCACTGGGACTACGTCGAGTTCCCGAAGCTCATCGACACGCTGGAGGCCCACGAGGCGGACCTCGCGGTCTCCGGCATCACCGACACCGCCGAGCGGCAGAAGACCGTCGACTTCGTCGACTACTTCACCGCGGGCACCAGCGTGCTCGTGCAGCGCGGCAACCCGGCCAACGTGACCGGCCTCGCCGCGCTCTGCGGCCGCAGCGTGGCCGTCGGCACCGGCACGACGCAGGCCGAGCTGGCGAAGCACCAGCAGGCCGCCTGCAAGAAGTCGGGCACGAGGCTGCGAGTGGTCTCGCGGTCGAACGCCGCCGACGCCTCGCTGGCCCTGCGCAGCGGCGAGGTCGACGCGGCCCTCATGGACTACCCGCCGGCCGCCGACCTGGCCGGCGCCGCCCGCACCCGCGCGCACTTCCAGCTCGCCACCGCCGAGCAGTACGACCCGTCGCCCCTCGGCCTCGCGGTCAGCCGCGAGCACGACGGTCTGGACGACGTCGTGCTGGCCGCCCTGCAGCAGGTGCAGCGCTCCGGTGAGTACGCCGCCGTGCTCAAGCGCTGGAACGTCCAGGTCGGCGCCCTGCAGACGCTCACCCTCGACGCCGGCTGACGGACGGGTCGCCGCGGCCGGGCGTCAGCCGGGGCCGTCGAGCTCCAGCACGCGGACGGCGAGCTGCACCCGGTTGCCGACGTGCAGCTTCTCGAACAGGTGCGTCACGTGCGTCTTCACCGTGGTCGTGCTCAGGAACAGCACGCCGGCGATCTCGGCGTTGCTCAGCCCCTGCGCGACGCACCGCCCCACCTGCCACTCCCGGGGCGTCGTCCCCAGCGGCGGCCCGACCGCCCGGGACCCCGTCGCGGCCGGGCCGTCCTGCGCGGGGTCGGCTCCGGACGACGTCGCAGCGAGCGCGACCAGCCGCGCGAGCACGCTCGGCGAGAACGAGCTGCGCCCCCGTGCGGCGTCCTGGACGGCCGCGACGACGGCCTCCGGTGCAGCGTCCTTCAGCAGGAAGCCGACGGCACCCGCCCGCAGGGCCTGCAGCAGGTGGTCGTCGGTCTCGAAGGCCGTCAGCACCACGACGCGGGCCCGCGCGCCGGCGTCCGTCAGCCGCCGGGTGGCCTCGATGCCGCTGGTGCCCGGCATGCGCACGTCCATGAGCACGACGTCGGGGTCGAGCGCCTCGACGGCCGCGACGGCCTCCGCGCCGTCCGCCGCCTCGCCGACCACGACGACGCCCCCGACCCCGTCGATCATCAGCCGCAGCCCGGCGCGCATGAGCCGCTCGTCGTCGACGACGAGCACGCGGACCGCCGCGGGCCGGGCGTCGTCCGCGTCGTCGGCGTCGTGCTCGGACGCGCCGCCTAGACCCGCCACGGCACGGTCACCTCCACCACGAAGCAGCCGTCGCCGGTGACGCCGTGCACCGCGTGCCCGCCGAGCAGCCGCGCCCGCTCGACCACGCCCACCAGGCCGAGCCCCGTGCCGGACGTCGTGGCGGCGGCCGGGCGCAGCGGGTTGACGGCTCGGAGCACCAGGTCGCCGCCGACGTGCGCGAGCACCACCTCGACGGGTGCGCCGGGCGCGTGCCGGCGGGCGTTGACGAGCAGCTCGCCGGTGATCTGCACCAGCGAGGCGGCGGTGGCCGGCGACCGCCGGCTCAGGTCGTCGGGGCTCAGGCCGTCCCAGGTGACCGTGACCTCCTGCCCCTGCGAACCCGCGGCGGCCGCGAGGGCGTCGAGCGCCTCGGGCGTCGGCAGCGGCTGCGCGTCGCCGTGGTGCCCCAGGCGCTGTGCGGGGTCGGTGCTGCGCAGCGCGAGCAGCACCTCCCGCAGCACGGTGTTCGCGTCCGCCGCGGCGTCGCGGACGGTGCGGGCCGCCTCGCGCGCCCGCTGCGGCGGCAGGTCGTCGCGCGAGGCGAGCGCCCCCGCGTGCACGGCGATGAGCGAGAGCTGGTGGGAGAGCGTGTCGTGCATGTCGCGGGCGATGGCGGTGCGCTCCTCGGCGCGGGTCCGGGCGACGTCGGCCTCCCGGCTGCGGGCGAGCGCGGCCCGCTCGCCCTCGGCGGCGCCGGCCTGGCGGCGCAGCGACTCGACCACCGCGTCGCGCGAGCCGCGCACCCGCCCCCACAGCAGCAGCACCACCGCGGACACCGCCAGGGCCAGCGCCTCGCCCCACCACGGCAGCGGGTCGCGCTCCGGCGGTGCGACGAGCCGGCTGACGCGGGCGGACCCGAGACCGCCGCCGACGAGGACGGCCACCACGAGGACGTCGAGGGCCGTGGAGCGCCGGGCGCCCAGCCGCACCACCCCCACGACGCCGGCCGGGAGGGCCCAGCTGCTGCACGCGGCCGCGACCACCAGGGCGACGGACGCCGCGCGCGACCCGCGCAGGAACCCGGCCAGGGCGCTGGCCGTGACGCCGACGACGGCGTCCGCCGCGAGCAGCAGCAGCCACGCCGCGGGCCGGCGCGGACCGGCGTCCGAGCCGTCGAGGGCCATCCCCGCGGTGACGAGGAAGACGAGGAGCCCGAGGACGCAGCACGCGCCGGACACGGCGACCGCCCGCAGCCGCGGACGCCGCTCGACGGGCCACGGCGCGGCGCCCGTCGAGGCCTCGGCGGGCGCGGTCATCGCGTCAGTCTAGGAGCGGTGAGCCGCCCCGGGATCCTCCTTCCGGAGGAGGCCGGGTCGGGCCCTTCGGCCGATCCGCCCAGGCGCGGAGCGGCGAATGCTCGTGCCATGACCACCACCACCTGCCCCGCCGCCCGACCCACCACGACCGCGGCGACCGCCACCGGCGAGGGGGCGTCCGCCGACGGGCTGCCCTACCACCGGCTGCCGCACCTCGACGCGCGCTCGGCGCGCTGGTGGCGCCCGTTCTCGACCCTGGCGGTCGGCGTCGGGCTGCTGCTGGCGGTGGCCGTCCTGGGTCTGCTGGTGCTGCTCGTCGCGGCGCTGACCACGCAGCAGGGGTCGTTCCCGGCGGCCCTCACCCCCTCGCCCGGCCTGGACGACCCGCGCAACCCGATGGACCTCGTGGTCGACCTCGGCTCGCTCGGCCTGCTCCTCCCCGTGGTGGTGCTCGCCGCGCGGTGGGGCGGTCGGCGGCGCGGGACGGTGCACTCGGTCGCCGGGCGGTTCCGCTGGGGCACGGCGCTGCGGGCCGGCGCCGTCGTCCTGCCCCTGCACGCCGTCGTGCTGTGGACCCTGACGGCGATCGCGCCGCCGGCCGACCTGTCGCTGCCACCGGTCGGCGCGTCGCTGGTCGCCGTGGTCGTCGTGGTCCTGCTGCTCACCCCGTTGCAGTGCGCCGCCGAGGAGTACGTGTTCCGCGGCCTGCCCGCGCAGCTGCTCGGCACGTGGTGGCGCTCGCCGGTGGTCGGCGTCGTGCTGCCCGTCCCCCTCTTCGTGCTCGGTCACGGCTACGACCGGGTCGGCCAGGTCGACGTCGCGGTCTTCGCCCTCGCCATGGGGTTCCTGGTCTGGAAGAGCGGCGGGCTGGAGCTGGCGGTCGTCGCGCACGTCGCGAACAACCTGCCGCTGTTCCTCGTCGCGCCGCTGAGCCCGAGCTCGCTGCAGCAGGGTGCGGTCGACCCGAGGTCGCTGCTGGTGTCGGTCCCGCTCACGCTCGTCACCACCGCCGGGTTGTCCGTGTGGACCTCGCGCGTGCACGGCGTCCGGCTGCTCGAGCCGGTGCGCGGGCGCGGCCGGACGACGTCGGGCGCGCGCCCGTGAGCGCGCCCCGCCCGGCCTCAGCGGTCGGTGGTGCGGCCGAACGCCTCGTTGAACCTGCCGAGCAGGCGGCCGAGGTCGCGCGCGTCCTGGGGCGACCACTGGCCGAGCTGCTCGCGCAGCACCCGCTGGGCGCGGTCGCTGCTGCGCCGGTAGCGGCGGCGTCCCTCGGCGGTCGCGGCGATCACCTGCGCCCGACGGTCGGCGGGGTCGTCGGTGCGCTCGACGAGCCCGAGCTGCTCGAGCGTCGTGACCTGGCGGCTGACCGCGGCCTTGTCGATGCCGAACAGCTCGACGAGCTCGCTGGCCCGGGTGGAGCCGTGCTCGACCACGCGGGCGAGCACGACGTACGCCGGCTGCGTGAGGCCGGGGTGGATCTCCTCCGCCGCGCGGCGGGCGTGGCTGCGCGCGCGGCGGAACAGCAGACCGAGCTCGGACTGGATGCGGAGGACGTCCGCCTCGTCGACGTGGTCGACGTCCGCCGGCCGCTGCATGGAGGTCACGGTGCTCATGATGACGCTCGGGCCCGGGCGGTCGCCGCGTCGACGCGCTCGCCGGCCTCGACGGCCGGGACGCCCGCCGCGGAGCCGGCGTCGTCGGCGAGCTGGTCGACGCCCGAGCGGGTGCCCAACCGGGCGTCCGGCAGGAAGGCGACGGCGACCAGCGCGATGACGGCGAGCGGGATCGCGGCGAGGAACACGTCGGCGACACCCTGGCCGTAGGCCGACTCGACGACGGCGCGCACCGGTGCGGGCAGGGTGCGGACGTCGGGGATCGTCGTCCCGCCGCTCGCGCTCGCGGGCACGCCCAGCCGGGCCAGCCCCTCGGTCACCTTCACGAGGACCTGGTGGCCGAGCAGCGCGCCCATCGCGGAGACGCCGACGGCGCCGCCGAGCGAGCGGAAGAACGCGACGGTGGCGCTGCCGATGCCCAGCTGCCGCACCGGCAGGACGTTCTGCACGGCGAGGACGACGTTCTGCATGACCATGCCGACACCGGCGCCGGTCACGACCATGAACGCGCTGAGCTCGAACCAGTTGGTCTGGTAGCCGATGGTGCTCATGAGCGACAGGCCGATGACGAGCAGCACCGCGCCGGTGACGACGTAGCGCTTCCAGATGCCGGTGCGGCTGATGAGCTGGCCGACCACCGTCGAGGCGATGAGCAGACCGGCGATGAGCGGGATGGTGAGCAGGCCGGCCTGGGTGGGCGTCTTGCCGCGGGCCAGCTGCATGTACTGGCTGAGGAACACCGAGGTGCCGAACATCGCGACGCCGACCGCGACGCTGGCGACGACGGCCAGCACCACGGTGCGGTTGCGGAACAGCTCGAGCGGCAGCAGCGGCTCGGCGGCCCGCACCTCGGCGACGACGAACAGCGCGGTCAGCAGCGCGGCGCCGCCGACCATGGCGGCGGTCTGCCACGAGCCCCAGGCGAACGACGTGCCGCCGAGGGTCACCCAGACGAGCAGCAGCGACACGGCCGCCGAGACGAGGACGGCGCCGAGGTAGTCGATGCGGACGCCCTCGCGGCGCCGGGTGGGCAGGTGCAGGGTGCGCTGCAGCACGATGATCGCCGCGGCGGCGACCGGGACGCCGACGTAGAAGTTCCAGCGCCAGCCCACGGTGTCGGTCAGCACGCCACCGAGCAGCGGGCCGCCCACGGTGCCGACCGCCATCACGGCGCCGAGCAGGCCCATGTACCGGCCGCGCTCGCGGGGGCTGACGATGTCGGCCATCACGACGGTGGCCAGTGCGGTGAGACCACCGGCGCCCAGGCCCTGCACGGCGCGGAACGCGATCAGCGTGCCGGTGTCCTGACTGAGACCGGCCAGGCCCGAGCCCACGACGAAGACGACCAGCGCGAGCTGCAGCAGCGTCTTGCGCGGGAACAGGTCGGCGAACTTGCCCCAGAGCGGCGTGCTCACCGTCGTCGCCAGCAGGGTCGAGGTGACCACCCAGGTGTAGGCGGACTGCGAGCCGCCGAGGTCGCCGATGATGCGCGGCAGCGAGCTCGACACGACGGTGCTCGACAGGATCGCGACGAGCATGCCGAGCATCAGGCCGGACATCGCCTCGAGCACCTCGCGGTGCGTCATGGCGCCGGCCGGCTGGTCGCTCGACGGGGTGGTCGCGGGCGCGACCTGGGACGGGGTGGTGCTCATGGGACGGGCGCTCCGGGGGTCTGACACGTAGTTGACTGGGTCAACCATAGTCTCGGTTGGTTGCGCCGGTCAACCAAGTGCGAGAGCGCGTGACGCCGGTCACTCGTCGGGCAGCGCCGCCTCCCAGCGGGCCCGGCGCTCGTCGTCCGACTGCTCCCACCAGGGATCGCCGCGCTCGCCGAGGCCGACCTTCGCGGCCTGCACCCGGTCGCGGGCGGCGCGCTCCGCGGTGGCGTCGCCGGCCTTCAGCGCGGCGCCGACGGCCCGACGGGCGCTCATCAGCTCGCGACGCAGGACCGCCGCCTCGGCCTCGGGGATCGCGGGGTCGGTGGCCCGCCAGCGCCGGCCGTCGATCACGACGTACCGGCCGTCGGGCGTGTGCTCGACCACTAGCTCGAGAAGGGTCCGCGCAGCGCGGCCCACTGCAGCAGCAGGATCGTCTTGGCGTCGGCGATGCGAGCGTCGGCAGTCATCTCCAGCGCGACGTCGAAGTCGAGCTCGAGCACCTCGATGTCCTCGCCCTCGTCGACCAGCCCGCCGCCCGCGCTCGTCCGGCTCGCCGCGGTGTACGGCGCCGCGTAGTGGTGGAGGCACTCGGTGACCGAGCCGGGGCTCATGAACACGTCGAACACGTGCGTCAGCTCGCCGACCTCGACACCCAGCTCCTCGGCGGCCTCGCGGCGGATCGCCGTCTCGGGGTCGTCCTCGTCGAGCAGCCCGGCCGCCGCTTCGACGAGCATCCCGTCGGGGTGGCCATTGACGTAGACCGGCCAGCGGAACTGGCGGCTCAGCAGCACCGTGCGCCGCTCGACGTCGTGCAGCAGGATCACCGCGCCGTCCCCGCGGGCGTACGTCTCGCGCTGCTGGGTCTCCCACCCGCCGTCGCGTCGCCGGACGTCGAGGGTGGTGCGGCGCAGCACGTGCCAGCCGTCCGAGAGCACCTCGACGTCGCGGACGACGACGTCGGGGTTGCGGGTCAGGTCGCGGCCGGCGCGGTCGAGGCCGGTGCGACCCCGGGCGTCGGGGACGTCGACGCCCGGGGTGCCGGGTGGGTTCGGGCTCATGCGCCCACTCTGCCGCCCGAGAGGGTCAGGGGGTGGGCATGCCGCCGGTCACGCTGACCGTGGCGCCGGTCGTGTAGCTCGAGCGGTCGGACGCCAGGTACACGTACGTCGAGGCCAGCTCGGCCGGCTGCCCGGCGCGGCCGAGCGGGGTCTCGGCACCGAAGTCGGGCAGCGCCTCGGTCGGCTGGCCGCCGCTCACCTGCAGCGGCGTCCAGAACGGACCCGGCGCCACGACGTTGACCCGCACGCCCTTGGGCGCGAGCTGCTGGGCCAGGGCCTTGCTGATCGCGTTGATCGCCGCCTTGGTGCCGGCGTAGTCGACCAGCGTCGGCGACGGCTGGTAGGCCTGCACCGACGAGGTGGTGATCACCGAGGCGCCCGGCTGCAGGTGCGGCAGCGCGGCCTTGACCAGCCAGAACAGGCCGTAGACGTTGGTGCGATAGGTCTCGTCGAACTGCTCGTCGCTCAGGTCTGCGAGGTCCTCGACCGCCTGCTGGTGGCCGGCCACGATCGTCAGGACGTCGATCCGGCCCAGCTCGGCGACCGCCCGCTCGACCAGCTCGACGTTGCCCTCGCGGGTCGACAGGTCGCCGGGCACGGTCACCGCGCGGCGTCCGGCGGCCTCGACCAGCGCGACCACCTCGTCGGCGTCCGACTGCTCGGCGGGCAGGTACGACAGCACGACGTCGGCGCCCTCGCGGGCGAAGGCGATGGCGGCGGCGCGGCCGATGCCCGAGTCGGCGCCGGTGACGACGGCGACCTTGCCGGTGAGCTGCCCCGAGCCGGTGTAGCTGTCCTCGCCGTGGTCGGGCTTCGGGTCCATCTGGTTGGCCAGCCCGGGCACGGGCTGCTCCTGCTCGGGCTGCGGCGGGGTCGGGTAGGCGGTCGTCGGGTCGTCACTCATGCGGTCCACTCTGCGGCGCCCGCCTGCCGCCCGCGACCCGGGCCCGCTACGGTTCGGGCGTGACCCGCGCCGCCGCAGTCTGGGTGGCCGTCGCGGTCGCCGTCCTCGTCCTGCTCGTCGTCGGTGGCGCGCTCGTGGCCCGGCGCCGGCGGCACGCCCCGCTGCCCGCGCCGGAGCCCGTCGTGCCCCCGTCCGTGGCGCCGCAGGCGGCGATCATCGTGAACCCCACCAAGTTCCCGGACGTCGAGCGCGTGCGGCACCAGGTGATCGAGGCCTGCCACGCCGCCGGATGGGCCGACCCGCTCTGGCTCGAGACCACCGCCGACGACACCGGCCACGGCCAGGCCAAGCAGGCGCTCGAGGCCGGCGTCGCGGTGGTGTGCGCGCTCGGCGGCGACGGCACGGTGCGCGAGGTCGCCGAGGTGCTCGCGCACACCGACACCCCGATGGGGCTGCTGCCCGCCGGCACCGGCAACCTGCTGGCCCGCACCCTCGAGCTGCCGCTGACCGACCTCGGCGAGCAGCTCGAGATCGCGCTGACCGGCGTCGACAAGCGCATCGACGTCGGCCGGGTCACCTTCGAGCCGCCCGACACGGGGCCGCCGGCCGAGGGGCACCCGGGCGAGCCCGACGGCGGCCGGCTGTTCCTGGTGATGGCCGGCCTCGGCTTCGACGCGGCGATGATGGCCGACGCCCCCGAGGCGCTGAAGGCCAAGGTGGGCTGGCTGGCCTACGCGGTGTCGGGGGCACGCAACCTGCGCGGCCCCGAGGTGCGCGTGCGGATCTCCGCCGACGACCGGCCGCCGGTCAGCCGCCGCGTGCGCACCGTGCTGGTCGGCAACTGCGGCACCCTCACCGGCGGCATCGTGCTGCTGCCGGACGCCGAGGTCGACGACGGCTGGCTCGACGCCGTGACCATGTCGCCCAAGGGCCTGGTCAGCTGGGCCGCGGTGGCCGCGAAGGTGGTCACCAAGGGCGGCCACGACCGCGTCGAGCACTACCGGTGCCGCGAGTTCCACGTCACCACCGACCGCCCGCAGGAGGCCCAGCTCGACGGCGACACGGTCGGCCGGGTGCGGGGCATGCAGACCCGTGTCGAGCACCAGGCCCTGATCGTCCGCGTGCCCCGCACCTGACCTCACCGCCGGCCGGCCAGGGCCGGTGCGGCGTCCGGCCGGACGTCGGTGCGCGGCGCCACGGCGAGCCCGAGCCGTCCGCGGGTGGCGACGACCAGCACCAGCGCCAGCAGCGTGGTCGCGACCACCTGGGTGTGCAGGGTGTCGCGGGTCGGGTCGAGCGTCGGGAACACCGCCGGCCAGACGATCGAGTACGTCGTGTTGATGCCGGCGTGCAGCACCATGACGATCGGCAGGCTGGCGCCGGTGCGGTTGAAGACCCACGTCATCACCAGGCTGAGCGGCACGCAGCTCGCCACGAACTCGACCGGCGACACCCAGCTGACGTGCGGCCAGCCGCCCCACTCGGTGAGGAAGAGCGGCAGGTGCCAGGCGCCCCACAGCAGGCCGAGCACGACGGTGCCGAGCACGGCGCCGTAGCGGGCCTGCAGCCGCGGCAGCGCGAAGTCGCGCCAGCCCGGCTCCTCGGCGGTCGCGGTGGTGACGAGCTGCAGCAGCAGCACCGGCAGGTAGGCCGCGAGCACCGCCGCGCCGGGCGCCGCGAGGTGGCCCCACGACGTCGGCAGCAGCGCGGTGGTCACCAGGATCGACGCCGGCACGCCGACCAGCACCGCGACGTACCAGCGCCAGCCGACCCGCCATCGCACCAGCCGGGCACCCCAGTGCCGCAGCCCCGGCCGGCCGTCGGCGATCGCCGTGACGGTGAACGCCGCGGTGAGCGGCCCGAGGTACGCGCCGGGGAGCATGCCCAGGATCTGCGAGCTGCCCAGCACCACGGGGAACGCGAACGGCAGCACGCCGAGCCCGTTGCGCGACAGCACGAACGGCAGCCAGGCCAGCCAGCTCACGCCCATCGCGAGGGTGAAGAAGGCGGCCAACGGGTACCGGCTGATCAGCGCGCGCACGTCAGGCCCCCGCGGTCGCGTCGTGGCCGCGGCGGGCGGCGCGGTGGCGGCGCACCAGCACCACACCCGCGGCGAGGGCGACGACGCCGAACGGCGCGCCGAACGGGCGGACGCCGGCCGGTGCCAGCGTCGACACCAGCGCGTTCACGGCCAGGCCGACGGCGACGAGCAGCCAGGCGAGGGCCGCGAGCGCCCGGCTGCGGGGCGGCCCGACGGGCTCGGTCGGCTCGGGGACGGTGCTGCGGAGGGGTGCTGCGACGGGCATCTGAGGCTCCTCGGTGGGGGGTCGTTCGCTGACCTCCACGACGCTAGGAACGGCCGGCCCGGCGCTCGATCCCCTCAGCACCCCAGCCGTGGTGGTGCAGGCTGTACTCCTCGCTCGAGGCCCTTCGGCTCGCGCCGCGGCTCGCCTAGGGTCGGCTCCGTGAGGACAGGGCAGACGACCGGCACGCGGCCGCCGGGCGCGGACGCCGCCGGGTCGGTGACCCGGGCGGTCGACGAGCCGGCCGGTGGGTCGGCGGTGCGCACCGGACGTCGGCGCGCAGGGTGGGCGGGCCGGCTGGCGCACCGGGCGGGTGACGCGCTCGACCAGCTCGTCGGTGGTCTGGCGACGGCGGTGCTCGCGCTGGTGACGCTGCTCGCGGTGCTGCTCGTGGCGGTGCTGTCGCTGGTCGGTCTCGGCCTGCCGCTCGTGGTGCCGACGCTGCGGCTGGTGCGGGCGGTCGCCGACCGCGAGCGGCAGCGGCTGCAGCCGGGCGCGGCGCCGTCCGCCGACGTGCCCGGGCTACTGCGCGAGGCGCTGCGCGAGCTCGGCGTGCGCCGCGAGCTGGGGTGGCTGCCGCTGCACGGCGCGGTCGGGCTGCTCGCCGGCCTGGTCGGCCTGACGCTGCCGCTGACCGTGGTGCAGGACCTGACGTTCCCCCTCTGGTACCGGTTGCTGAGCCCGGGCAGCACCACCCCGACCTTCGTCACGTGGTCGATCGAGGGGCTGCCCGACGCGCTGCTCGTCGCGCTGCTCGGCGTGCCCTGGCTGGCCGCGTTCCTGCTGGTCGAGCCGTGGATCGCGCGGGCGCAGGCGCTGCCGGGACGGCTGCTGCTGCTCGGCGGCGACCGCGACGCGCTGTCGCGGCGGGTCGCCGAGCTCACCGCCACCCGAGCGGCCGCCCTCGACGCGCACGCCGCCGAGCTGCGGCGCATCGAGCGCGCTCTCCACGACGGTGCGCAGAACCGGCTGGTGGCCGCCAACCTGCTCGTCGGCAGCGCGGCCCGGGCGGTGCAGCTCGGGCGCCCCGACGCCGCCGACCTGCTGGAGCGGGCGCAGGTCGCGACCGAGACGGCGCTCGCCGAGCTGCGCGGCGTGGTGCGCGACATCCTGCCGCCCGTGCTCGCCGACCGAGGACTGGCCGAGGCCCTCGGGAGCCTGGCGGCGGCGTCCGTGGTGCCGTGCACGGTCGACGTCGACCTGCTGCGCCGGTGCCCCGCGACCGTCGAGGCGACCGCGTGGTTCGCCGTCGCCGAGGCGCTGACCAACGTGGCGCGGCACAGCGGCGCGACGTCCGCCCGGGTCACCGTGCGGCTGCGCGGCGACGAGCTGGTGCTGCGGGTGGCGGACGACGGGCGCGGGGGTGCCGCGGAGCGCCCCGGCTCGGGGCTGGCCGGCCTGCGCCGCCGGCTCGAGGCGCTCGACGGCCGGCTCGTGCTCGACAGCCCGGCCGGCGGACCGACGGCGGTCGAGGCGGTGCTGCCGTGCGGCTGGTGATCGCCGAGGACGACCCGCTGCTGCGCGAGGGGCTGCGGCTGCTGCTGGAGGCCGAGGGTCTGGAGGTGGTGGCCGCGGCGCACGACGCCGCCTCGTTCCTGGCGGCCGTCGACGCCCACGCGCCGGACGTCGCCGTCGTCGACGTCCGCATGCCGCCGACGCACACCGACGAGGGCGTGGTGGCGGCCGTCGAGGCGCGGCGCCGCCGGCCCGGCCTGGCGATCCTCGTGCTGTCGGCGTACGTGGAGCAGCGCTTCGCGACCGAGCTGCTGGCCGACGGCGCGGCCGGGCTCGGCTACCTGCTGAAGGAGCGGGTGGGCCGGGTCGCGGAGTTCCTCGGCGCGCTGCACCGGGTCGCGGCCGGCGGCACCGCCATCGACCCCGAGGTCGTCGCCCAGCTGCTCACCCGCGCGCGGCCGGACGACGCGCTCGACCGGCTCAGCCCGCGCGAGCGCGAGGTGCTCGCGCTGATGGCCGAGGGGCTCGGCAACGGCGCGATCGCCCAGCGGCTCGTCGTCACCGACGGCGCCGTGCACAAGCACATCCGCAGCATCTTCGCCAAGCTCGACCTGGCGCCCGACGACGCCGTCGACCGCCGCGTGGCCGCCGTCCTGCGGTACCTGCGCGCCTGAGCCGGCTCGTCAGACCCCCTGCTTCGCCCGAGCCCGCGAGGCAGGGGGTCCAAGAGGCTGCGGCACCGTCCGAGGGGCGTGCACACGCCTGGAACGGTGCGCCGGCCGACTTCACGTGGCCCGCGAGGCGCAGGGGTGGCACCTGGCCGATCGGCCGAGTGCGAGTGCCGCGCCAGGCGGTCGGCTCGGCGTGTCCCCAGGTCGTCACCCTGAGGGGGTTGACGCCTACTGTCCGTCATGGCACAACTTGCAGCAGCACCACATTTGCACCGTGTTCACCACCATCGTCCGACGTCGGACGACGCAGCCGGTGCGCCGGTTCCACACTCTCCCAGGGGGATCCGCCGTGCCTGCTGCCGCTCCTGCACCCGTCCTGCTCCTGCCCGGCCAGGGCGGCTACCGTCCCGGCGTCCTGTCGCCCGAGGAGGCGCGCCAGACCGCCGGCACGCTGCGGCGGGTCGCCGCGGCCTCGGCGGCCGTCGGGGGCGCCGACGTCGTCGACCTGCTCACCGACCCCGGCGCGCCGTCGCTCGCCGACCTGGTCGCCACCGCCCCGGAGCGGCTGCACCTGGCGATCTTCTCCACCGAGATCGTCGCCGCCGAGCTCTGCGCCGAGCGCTTCGGGCCGCCCGCGCTGCTCGCCGGCCACAGCTTCGGCGAGTTCGCGGCCCTCACCGTGGCCGGCGCGCTCGACCTCGAGGGCGGCGTCGCCTGCGTCACCGCCCGCGACCGCGCCCTGATCGAGACCGCTCCCCCGGCGGGCGGCATGACGGTGCTGCGCACCGGCCGCACCCGGGCGCAGCACGTCCTCGGCGCGGTGCACGACTGGCGGCTGGCGCTCGCGGTGGAGAACGGGCCCGAGCAGAGCGTGGTGTCGGGCCCGCACGACGGGCTCGACCACCTCGAGCGGGTGAGCGCCGCCCTCGGCGTCGACGCGCACCGGCTGACCGTGCCGTACCCCTTCCACAACCGGCTGCTGGCCGCTGCCGCCGACCGCTTCGCCGAGCTGGTGCGCGACGTGCCGGTGCGCGCCCCGCGGACGCCGGTGCACTCCGCGGTGCTCGGCCGCCGGGTGACCGACGACGACGACGTGCGCGAGGTGCTCGCCGCGCACCTCGTGCAGCCCGTGGGGTTCCTCACCGCGCTGCACGCCCTGCGGGCCGAGGGGTTCGACTGGTTCGTCGAGTGCGGCGCGAACGCGATCCTCACCGGCATCGTGCGAGCCGCCCTGCCCGGCGTCCGCACCGACGCGCCGTGGTCCGGGCGCGCCGCGCCGGCACCCGCCCCGGCAACCGCCGCACCGACCCCGGCACCCGCACCGGCACCCGAGCCCGCTCCTGCCGCGACGTCCGCGCCCGACGCGACCGCCCTGCTGGCCACGCTGCGCGGGATGTACGCCGAGGCGGTGGGGTACCCGGTCGAGGTGTTCGAACCGGACGTCGAGCTGGAGGCCGACCTGGGCATCGACTCGCTGCGGCAGACCGCCCTGCTGCAGCGGGCGCACCGCGAGCTCGGTCTCGAGGCGCCCGCCGGCCTGCGGATCACCGACTACGTCACGCTCGAGCACGTCGCCGACCTGCTCACCGCGCAGCAGGTGCCGGCGCGATGAGCGCGGACGGGACGCCGAAGGACCTGGCCGGCCGGGTCTGCCTGGTCACCGGCGGGGCGACCGGGCCGGGTCGGGCCGTGTCGCGCGAGCTGGGCGCGCGCGGCGGGCACGTCGTCGTGGCCTGGTCGGACGACCCCGCCGCGACGGCCGCGACGGTCGACGACGTCCGCACCGCCGGTGGCAGCGCCGAGGAGGTGCGCGCCGACGTCACCGACGCCGACCGGCTCGCGGCACTGGTCGCGCAGGTCGGCGGCCGGCACGAGCGGCTCGACGTGCTCGAGCACGCCACCGCGCACGAGGCGCCGGCGGAGGGGGGCGACCCCGACTGGCAGCGCGCGCTCGACGCCGCGCTGCACGAGGTGC
>NZ_BAAHBM010000064.1:0-20170 GCF_054776675.1 Angustibacter aerolatus | reverse complement strand
GACGTGCTGCTGCACCACCGCGGCCTGGCTCCGGCGGCCGGCCCCGACACCGCCGTGGTGCTGCTCCGCCGACCGCTGCCGGCCGACCCCACGACCTGGGCCGCGACCCCGGCACCGGACCTCACCGGGCTCGCAGCGGCGCTCGACGCGCTGCCGGCCGACACCGGCGCCGGTGCCGCCCCCGGCGCGCTGCCCGGGTACGTGCCGACCGCCGGCTGGACGTTCGCCGACGCCGCGCGCCCGGCCCGCCGTCCGGCCACCGCGGTCGCGGCCGGCGCACCGGTCGCGGTCGCGTTCGACGTCGACCTCGGTGCCACGAACCCGGCGAACGCGTCCGGCGCCGACGTGCTGCTGCTCGCGCTCGTGCACCGTCGGGACGAGCCGGTGACGCTCCCGAGCGGCGGGCTGCGCGACGCCGTCCTCGCCTCCTCGCACGCCAGCGCCCGCTCGCTGCGCCTGGTGTGACCCCCGGGCTCCCGCGCCGGGGCAGGATGGCGTCGTGACCCAGCCGACCAGCGTGCTGCTGCCCGGGCACGACGTGCCGATCGCCCGCCACACCACCGTCCGGCGCCTGCTGCCGCACCGCGAGCGGCGGATGGTCGGCGCCTGGTGCTTCGTCGACCACTTCGACGACGACGTCGCCGGCGGGCCGGGCATGGACATCGCGCCGCACCCGCACACCGGCCTGCAGACGGTCACCTGGCTGCTGGAGGGCGCGGTGCACCACCGCGACAGCCTCGGCAGCGACCAGCTGGTGCGCCCCGGCGAGCTGAACCTCATGACGGCGGGCCGCGGCATCGCGCACTCCGAGCACTCGCCGACCGACCGCCCACCGCGCATGCACGGCCTGCAGCTGTGGATCGCGCTGCCCGACGGCGCCCGCGACGGCGCCGCCGCGTTCGAGCACCACGCCGACCTGCCGACCGCCGAGCACGACGGCGTGCAGGCGACCGTCGTCGTCGGCGAGCTGCTCGGCGTGCGCTCTCCGGCGACCGTGCACACCCCGCTGGTCGGTGCCGAGCTGCGCCTCGCGGCCGGGCGGCACGAGCTGCCGGTCGACCCCGCCTTCGAGCACGCGCTGCTCGCGCTCGAGGGTGCGACGGCCGTCGACGGGCAGGACGTCGCGTGCGGCGCGCTGCTCGTGCTCGAGCCGGGGTGCGACCGCGTGGTGCTCGTGGCCGCCGGACCGGCGCGGGTGTTCCTGCTGGGCGGCGCGCCGTTCGAGGCCGACCTGGTGATGTGGTGGAACTTCGTCGCCCGCACCCACGACGAGATCGCCGCGGCCCGCGCCGACTGGGCCGCCGGCGCGGCGCGGTTCGGCGTGGTGCCGGGTGGTGAGCCGCCGCTGCCCGCACCGGCGATGCCGTCGGTGCGGCTCAAGGCCCGCGGGCGCACCGGCAGCCGCCGGGACGGCTGAGCCGGCTGAGCCGGCTGAGCCGGTTGGGCCGGGGCTACCGCCAGGCGCCGTAGGGGTCGTCCCGCAGCCACCGCCGGACGCCGTAGGGCACCGAGTCGGCGAAGTCGGCGGCGTCGACCGGGGGCGCGGCGCGCACCAGCGCCCACCAGGCCAGCGCCCGCTGCACCGCGCCGGTGCCGCGGGTCAGCTCGACGGCGGCCCGCAGCTCGCGCGGCGTGCCGTACGCGGCGAACGGCTCGAGGTAGGCGTCGCGCAGCGCCAGCAGCCGCCCGTCACCGGGCGGCAGGTCGAGCGCGTGCGCCAGCGCGCGCAGCGTCACGACGAGGGTGTGGAACGGCTGGCTGACGCAGGCGTCGCCCCAGTCGATCGCCCGGGCCCGGCCGTCGCGCACGAAGACGTTGCCGTCGTGCAGGTCGTCGTGCTGCACGGCGTCGGGCACCCCGAGGGCCGCGACCTCGTCGCACAGCCGCTCGAACTCCGGCAACCGCCGCAGCAGCTCGGCGTGCTCGGCCGCGCCGAGCTGCTCCTCGCCGCTCTCGCACAGCGTGACGCGCTCGTCGGCCAGCTCGCGCAGCAGGCCGGGCAGCCGCGCGGGGCGCAGGTCCGGCGTCCCGGCGTCGAGCAGGGCGTCGACGTGCGGGGCCACGGCGAGCTGCAGCTCGGCGTACCGGGGGAGCAGGTCGCGCCAGACCTCGAGCTGCGGCAGCCCGGGCACGCGCTCGCGCAGCCGCTCACCGGCGTCCGGCAGCAGCACCAGGTGGCGGTCGTGGTCGACCGCCACCGGCTCGGCGACCTCGTCCGGCGCGAGCCGGTGCAGCACCTGCAGCAGCCTGCCCTCGAACGCCTGCGCGGGGCCGTTCGCCTTGCACCAGAACACCCCGGCCGTCGTCGGGATGCGCAGGGTGGTCGCCCAGGTGCGCACGTGCGGCTGCGTGATCGGGCCGGTGGGCTCGGCGCCGAGTGCGGCCAGCTGCCGCAGCGCCCACCGCCGCACGTCGTCCAGCCACGCGGGGTCGGTCCAGCTCGCCGGTCCCGTCACGCCACCTCCTCGGATCGCTCGGACGGTACGCGGTCGTCGCGCTCGCCGCCGCCCGTTTCCTGTGCGTCGCTTGACCGTCGGCCGACTCCGGCATAGCGTCATGCGCATCCGCTCAACACGTGAGCAGATGCTCAACGAGGAGTGCAGGCCGTGCCCGACGACGTGGCGAAGCAACGACTGCTGGTGCGTGCTGCGGTCATGTACTACGTCGAGGGCGGCACCCAGCAGGACATCGCCCGGCACCTGGGCGTGAGCCGCGCGACCGCCGGCCGGTTGGTGGCCCAGGCGCGCGCCGAGGGCATCGTGCGCATCGAGGTGGTCAGCGACCTCACCCGCCAGGTCGGCGCCGAGCTGGCCCTCGAGAACGCCTACGGGCTCGCCGAGGTGGTGGTGGTCGACCCCGCCGACGTCAACGCCGCCGGCCGCGTCGACCTCGGCAAGGGCGTCGCCGACCTGCTGGGGCGGCGGCTGCACGACGGCGCCGTGCTCGGTCTCGGGTGGGGCGGCAACCCGAGCGAGTGGATCGGCCGCACCGCCGAGGTGCTGCGGACCTCGCGCCGGGCGGCGCCCGCCGCGGCCGACCTCACCGTGGTGCAGATGGCCGGGGCGGCGCCGAGCGACCCGACGCGGGTCAACCCGATGCGCACCGTCGCGGCCGTCGCCGACGCCCTCGACGCGAACGACCTGCTGGTCGCCGCGCCGCTGTACGTCGACAGCGCCGCCACCGCCAGCAGCCTGCGGGCCGACCGCAGCATCGCCGACACCATCGCCGCGGTCGACCGGGCCGACGTCTGCGTCTTCGGCGTCGGGCACGTCACGACCACCACGCCGCTGTTCGTCAACGGCTACCTCGACGAGGCCGAGCTCGCCGGGCTGCGCGCGGCAGGCGCCGTCGGCGACGTGTGCGGTCGGTTCTTCGACGCCGACGGCGCGCCCGTCGACGGCGACCTCGCCGAGCGCACCATCGGCGCCCGCCTGGAGCAGATCGCCGCCCGGCCGCTCCGCATCGCGATCGCCGCCGGCCCCGAGCGGGTCGAGCCGCTGGCCGCCGCGCTGCGCGGACGGCTGGCCAACGCGGTCGTCACCGACACCCCCACGGCCCTCGCGCTCGTCGAGCGCGCGGGCCTTCACCCCACGGAGGCATGATGCGCCACCCCACCCGTCGGCTGCGGCGTCCCGCGCTGCTCGTGCTGCTCGCCGCGGCGCTGACCGCGCTGCTCAGCGCGTGCGCGCTGCAGGGTCCGGTCACCGACGCGACCAGCGGCTCGCCGTCGTCCGGTGCGACGCCCACGACGAAGCCGTCGTTCGCCGCCGGACCCCTGAAGGTCGGCATCGCCTCGCGCGAGATCGTCAACGACTACAACCGCGACATCATCGCCGGCGCCGAGCAGACCTTTCGCGCCGAGGGCGCGACGGTCACCGTCACGAACGCCGGCGGTGACGCCACCAAGCACCTGAACAACATCCAGACCCTGCTGAACGCCGGCACCAACGTGCTGGTGATCGAGCTCGGCGACCCGGCCCAGCTGGCGCCGGTCGTGCAGCAGGCCCGCAGCCGCGGTGTCGTGGTCGTGACGTGCGGCGTCGGGTCGACCGTCCCGGGCGCGGTGACCGACGTCGGCGGCGACGAGCACCTGATGTCGGAGATGATGACCCGCTCGCTGCTCGACTCGATGTCGTACCGCGGCGACCTGTACGCGTTCTGGGTGCCCGGCGCGCCGCTGCTCGAGACGCGGCTGCGGGTGCTGAAGGCGGTCGTCGCCGACTACCCCGCGGTGAAGCTGCACCTGCAGCCGTCCGACTTCAGCCCGGCCCGCGTGCAGTCGCAGATGCAGGCCGTGCTCACGGCGCACCCCGAGAAGGGCTCGGTCGCAGGCGTGTGGGGCGCCTACGACCAGATGACCTCCGGTGCGGTGCAGGCGATCCAGCAGGCCGACCGACCCGAGATCAAGGTGGCCAGCATCGACGGCGACCGCGCCACGTTCTCGATGCTGTACGCGCCGAACAGCCCCTTCGTGGCCACCGTCGTGCAGAACGCCCAGCGCATCGGGCAGCTCGCCGCGCAGGCCGCGCTCGACGCCCGCGCCGGTAAGCAGGTCGCGCCGAACGTGTTCACGACGGCCTGGATCGCGACGCGGCACAACGGGATCGAGGCCGCGGAGATGCGGTACGGCAAGGGTGTCTGGTCGCAGATCAAGCTCGACCCGCAGCAGGTGGCCCGCGACTGGCCGCAGGACCAGGACGTGACCGTCATGCAGCCGGTCTCGCCGCGAGGGTGAAGGGACGCACCAGATGACCACCACCGTCACCGACGAGGGCGTCGCACCGGCGCAGCCTCGTGAGGTCGTCGCCGCCGCGCGCGGCGTCTCCGTGACCTTCGGCCGCACCACCGTGCTGCACGACGTCGATCTCGAGCTGCACGCGGGGGAGGTGCACGCCCTCGTGGGGCAGAACGGCGCCGGCAAGTCGACGCTCGTGAAGGCCCTCACCGGCGTGAACCCGTTGAGCGGCGGGCACATCGAGGTGCACGGCGAGGCCGTGCAGCTCGGCGGCCCGCAGGACGCCAGGGCGCTCGGCATCGAGATCGTCCACCAGGACCAGCCGCTCGCCACGCACCTCACCGTCGCCGACAACATGTTCCTCGGCCGCGAGCGGCTGCAGGGCGGGGTGCTGCTCGACCGGGCCGGCGCGTCCGCCGCCGCCCGCGACGTCCTGCGCCGGCTCGGTGCGACCTGCGGGCCGGACGACGTCGTCGACGACCTCACGCCCACGCAGCGCGTGCAGGTCACCATCGCCGGCGCCCTCGCGCAGCGCCCGCGGGTGCTGGTGCTCGACGAGCCGACCGCCGCGCTGGCCGCGGCCGAGGCGGAGCCGGTCTTCCAGGCCATCCGCAGCGCCCGCGACGACGGCGTCGCCGTGCTCTACATCAGCCACCGGCTGGGCGAGATCACCCGCCTCGCCGACCGCGTCACCGTGCTGCGCGACGGCCACCGCACGAGCCTCGAGACCACCGGCGGGCTCTCGACCGACGCGCTGGTGACCGCGATGGTCGGCCGCGACGTCGAGGCGCTCTACCCGGACGTCGCCCGCGAGCCGGGCGCCGAGGTGCTGCGGGTGCGCGGCCTGCGCTCGGGCGACCTCGTGCGCGGCGTCGACCTGGAGGTGCGGGCCGGCGAGGTCGTCGGCCTGGCCGGGCTCGTCGGCTCCGGAGCGAGCGAGACGCTGCTGGCGCTGTTCGGCGACCACCGCTCCACCGGCACGGTCGAGGTCGACGGCGCCCCGGCGTCCGCCTCGACCCCGGCGTCGGCCGCCCGCGCGGGCTTCGCGCTGGTGCCCGAGGAGCGCCGCACCGAGGCGCTGTTCCCGGGCCTGTCGGTGCGCGCCAACGTGACGGCCGCCAGCCTGCCGGCCCACCGACGCGGCGGCGTGCTGTCGCGGCGGCGTGAGCGGGTCGTCGCCGAGGAGCTGGTGCAGCGGCTCGGCGTCGTGACCGGCTCGGTCGAGCAGGACGTCGCCACGTTGTCCGGTGGCAACCAGCAGAAGGTCGTCGTCGGGCGCTGGCTGGCCCGCGGCGGCCGGGTGTATCTCGTCGACGAGCCCACCGCCGGCGTCGACGTCGCGTCCAAGGTCGAGATCTACCGGCAGCTCGGCACGCTGGCCGCCGGGGGAGCGGGCGTGCTCGTCGTGTCGTCCGACTTCGCCGAGCTCGCCGGCGTCTGCGACCGGGTGCTCGTCGTCCGCGACGGCGTCGTGGTCGACGAGGTGCGCGGTGACAACCTCGACGAGGAACGGTTGACCGCGCTCGCTGCGGCGACCGACCAGACCGCGGCGGAGGTGGCGGCGGCACCCACCGCGCCGGCCGCCGCCTCCGACGCCGGTGCCCGCAGCCGTCGCGCCGCGCGCACCCGCCAGGCCGCCGTGGGGCTCGCGATGCTCGTCGTCGTGGCGCTGCTCGTGGCCCGCACGCCTGGCTTCCTGCTCTCGAGCGGCTTCTGGGACGTGCTGCGCCAGGCCGGCACGCCGGCGCTGCTCGCCACCGCACTCGCCGTCGCGCTCGGTGCCGGGGCCTTCGACCTCTCGGTCGGGGCCGTCGCCTCGCTGACCGCGACCGTCTCGGCGTCCGTCGTCGCGGCCGGTGCGCCCGCCGTCGTCGCGCTGCTCGTCGGCGTGGCGCTCGGTGCGCTGGTGGGGGTGGTGAACGGCGGCCTGACCGTGCTGCTGCGGGTGCCGTCGTTCGTGGCGACGCTCGGCATGCTCTTCCTGCTGGTCGGCGTCACGCTCGGCGTGAACGGCGGCCTCGCGGTCGGTGCACCCGCGGGCTCCGGCTTCCTGCTGCTCGGTCAGGGCTTCGTCGGGCCGGTGCCGGGCATCGCCGTCACCGTGCTCGTGGTCGTCGCCGTCGTCACCGTGCTGTGGCGGCGCACGGCACCGGGCCTGCGCCTGCGGGCCGCGGGCGACGACCCGGCGGCCGCCAGGCTGCGCGGCGTGCGCACCGGCGCCGGCACCCTCTCGGCGCTGACGCTCAGCGGCACCCTCAGCGGGCTCGCCGGCGTGCTGCTGGCGTCCTACGCCGGTGGCGCCACGGCGCGCGACGCCTCGCTCGACCTGCTGGTCTCGGCGCTGGCGGCCGCGTTCCTCGGGTCGGCGCTCACCCGCACGTTCCTCTTCGACCCCGCGACGGCGGCGCTGGGCTCGCTCTTCGTCACCGCCGTGGCGGCCGGGTTGATCGCGAACGGGCTCTCCGACGAGTGGCTCGGCGGCGTGCAGGGCGTCGTGCTGCTGCTGGCGGTGGTGGTGTCGGTCGCCCGGCGCCGCGCCGTCGGACAGGTGGTGATCTTCTGATGGCCACCGCGACCCCCACCCGCCCCGCCGCGTCGTCCGCGGCGTCCCGCTCGCGGACGGACGCCGTGCGCCCGTTCGCCACCCTCGCCGGCATGGTCGTCGTGCTGGCCGCCGTCGCCGTCGCGCGACCGCTGTTCCTGCGCCTCGACAACCTCTCCGCGGTCGCGGTCGACGCGACGGTGCTCGTCGTGATGGCGGTCGGGCTCAGCGTGCTCATGGCGATGCGCGGCCTCGACCTGTCGATCGCGGCTACGGCCGACCTCGCCGGCTACCTCGCCGCGAAGGCCCTGCTCGACGGGCACGGCACCACGGCCGCGGTGCTGGCAGCGCTCGCCATCGGCCTGCTCGTCGGGCTCGTGAACGGCGCGCTCTCGGCGTACGTCGGGCTGCCGGCGATCGTGGCGACGCTCGGCACGAACTTGCTGGTGACCGCCGTCGCGCTCGTCGTGTCGGACAGCGGCACGCCGCAGCAGCTGTTCACCGCGCCCATCGAGCTCGTGAAGCCGGTGCTGGTGCTCGGGTCGGACTCGTGGGGACCGGTGCGGCTGCTGGTGCTGCTGGCCGTCGTGGTCGTGGCCGCCGCCTGGTTCGCCACGACCCGCACCGTGTGGGGTCGCCGGCAGCAGCTCGTCGACGCCAGCACCCGCGCCGCCCGGCTGTCGGGCACCCCGGTGCGCGGCGTCTTCGCCTCGGGCTTCGTGGTGTCGGGCCTGCTCGCCGCGCTCGGCGGGCTGATGCTCACCGCCCGCACCGGCCTGGCCGTGCCCGGCTCGGCCCAGCCGTTCCTGCTCGACGCGTTCACCGCCGTGTACCTCGGTGCGACCGCGTCCCCCCGCGGCCGGATCAGCGTGCTCTGGACCGTCGTCGGTGCGCTGTTCGTCAGCGCGCTCGCCAACGGCCTCGTGCTGCTCGGCCTCGGTGCACCCTGGCGCTACGGCCTGAACGGTGCCCTCATCCTGCTCGCCCTCGCGCTCGGCGTCCTGCGCCGTCGCGGCACCCGCTGAACCCCTTGGAGGTCACCGCATGTCCCTCGTGATCGACGCCCACAACCACGTCGGCGTCCGGCACGGCGCCAGCCAGACCGGTGACGAGCTCGTCGCCAAGATGGACGAGGCCGGCGTCGACCGGGCCTGCGTCTTCCCGTTCGTCGAGGGCGTCGTCGACAACACCGCCGTCGACGACGCGGCCGGCCCGCACCCCGACCGGCTGATCCCGTACCTCGCGCTGAACCCGTGGACCGGCCAGGCCGCGATCGACGAGCTGCACCAGCGCGCCGACGCCGGTGCCCGCGGCCTGAAGCTGCACCCGACGATCCACGGCTACCACCTGAGCGACCTCGAGCTGGTCGGGCCGCTGCTGGACGCCGTCCGGGAGCGCGGGCTCGTCGTCATCTGCCACGGCGCGTCCGACCTCTACAACGCCCCGCCGGAGTTCGCCCGCATCTGCGCCGCCTACCCCGAGGTGCCGTTCATGATGGCCCACAGCGGCACGTTCTGGTCGCACGACCAGGCGATGGAGGTCGCGGCCGACACCCCGAACCTCTACCTCGAGACGGCTCGCGTGCCGGTGTTCGAGGTGTCGCTCTCGGTCAGGCAGCTGGGGCCGGAGAAGGTGATCTGGGGCACCGACTCGCCGTTCGTCGACTACGTGTTCGAGTTCGAGAAGATGGACCGCGCCTGCGGCTCCGCCGACGCCAAGGAGCTCGTCTGCGGCGGCAACCTGGCCCGGTTGCTCGGCCTCGACTGACCCGTCCGACCCGCCACGCACGACGGCCGCCCCGCAGCAGGTGCTGCGGGGCGGCCGTCGTCGCGTCGGTGCTCGACCGATCAGATGTCGTAGTACAGCTCGAACTCGTGGGGGTGCGGGCGCAGGCGGATCGGGTCGACCTCGTTGGTGCGCTTGTACTCGATCCACGTCTCGATGAGGTCGGGCGTGAACACGTTGCCCTCGGTGAGGTACTCGTGGTCGGCCTCGAGCGCGTCGAGCACCTCGGCGAGCGTGCCGGGCACCTGCTGGATGGAGGCGTGCTCCTCCGGCGGCAGCTCGTACAGGTCCTTGTCGATCGGGTCCGGCGGCTCGATCTTGTTGCGGATGCCGTCGATGCCGGCCATCAGCATCGCCGAGAACGCCAGGTAGGGGTTGCTCGACGGGTCGGGCACGCGGAACTCGATGCGCTTGGCCTTCGGGTTCGAGCCGGTGACCGGGATCCGCACGCAGGCGGAGCGGTTGCGCGCGGAGTAGACCAGGTTGACGGGGGCCTCGTAGCCGGGCACCAGGCGGTGGTAGCTGTTCACCGTCGGGTTGGTGAAGGCGAGCAGCGACGGCGCGTGCTTCAGGAGGCCGCCGATGTACCAGCGCGCGACGTCGGACAGGCCGCCGTAGCCGCGCTCGTCGTAGAAGAGCGGCTCGCCGTCCTTCCAGAGCGACTGGTGGCAGTGCATGCCCGAACCGTTGTCACCGAACAGCGGCTTCGGCATGAAGGTGACGGTCTTGCCGTGCTGGTGCGCCACGTTCTTGATGACGTACTTGAAGAGCATGACCTTGTCGGCCGACACCGCGAGCTCGTCGAAGCGGTAGTTGATCTCGGCCTGACCGGCGGTGCCCACCTCGTGGTGCGAGCGCTCGACCTGCAGGCCGAGGGCGTCGAGCTGCACGACCATCTGGTCGCGCAGGTCGCTGTAGTGGTCGACCGGCGCGACGGGGAAGTACCCGCCCTTGTACGGCGTCTTGTGGCCGAGGTTGCCACCCTCCTCGACGCGGCCGGTGTTCCAGGCGCCCTCGATGGAGTCGATGAAGTAGTAGCCGGCGTTCTGCTTCGTCTCGAAGCGCACGTCGTCGAAGATGTAGAACTCGGCCTCGGGGGCGAAGAACGCGGTGTCGGCGATGCCGGTCGACTTCAGGTACGCCTCTGCCTTCGCCGCGACCTGGCGCGGGTCGCGGCTGTACGGCTCGTCGGTGTACGGGTCGACGATCGAGAAGTTGACGTTCAGCGTCTTCTCGACCCGGAAGGGGTCGACGTAGGCGGTGTGCACGTCGGGGATGAGCTTCATGTCCGACTCGTGGATCGCCTGGAAGCCGCGGATCGAGGACCCGTCGAACATCTGGCCGTCGGTGAAGAAGCTCGCGTCGACGCTCGCCGCGGGGACGTTGAAGTGCTGCATGACGCCCGGCAGGTCGCAGAATCGGACGTCGACGAACTTCACGTCCTCGTCCCTGATGAACTGCATGACCTCTTCGGCGTTGCTGAACATCCATCCTCCTCGTGGCCGGAGCCCGCGCTCCGTCCCCGGGAATCTAGGGACGGCCGGTTGCTCCGTGGTTGCTCGATCGTTTCGGGCACGTTACGAGACGCCCGGCACGTGACCAGCAGGTGACGGCTCGGACGTCGTGAGCGCCTACGCTAGCCGCATGGCGCGTCGAACCGTCGGCTCGTGGTTGCAGGGACCCGGATCGGTCACCCGCGACCCGGACGACTTCCCCGGACGACGGCTCGGCCTCCCGGCGGAGGGGCGCGGCTCCGTGGCCGGCGTCGGGCGCCGCCTGATCGCGCTGTGCGTCGACTGGGCCATCGCGCTGGCCCTCTCCACGCTGCTCTTCGACCGCGACCAGTGGGCCACGCTGGGCGTCTTCGCGCTCGAGCAGACGCTGCTCGTCGGGCTGGTGGGAGCCGGCGTCGGCCACCGGCTGCTGGGCATGCAGGTGGTGCGGGTCGACGGCGAGCGCCCGGGCTTCGGCCTCGCGCTGCTGCGCGCGGTGCTGCTGTCGCTCGCCGTGCCGGCGCTGATCTGGGACCGCGACCAGCGCGGGCTGCACGACCGCTGGTCGGGCACGGTGCTGCGCCGCACCTGACCGGTGTCGCGTCGGGGTCAGCGCCCGCGCATCCCGCGGCGGTCGGGCCGGGCTCGCATCGGGTCGATGCCCTTGGGCACCGGCAGCCGCTGGGCGCCGAGCGCGCGCAGCCGCTTGTGCACCGCGACCACCTCGGCCTTGCTGAGGGTGGGGCGCATGCGGTTCAGCTTGCCGGTGAGCTTGCGCACCGGCACCTCGTCCTCGCCGGTGCCGACGCGCACCACGTGCACGGCGACGTTCGGCAGCACCCGCTGCACCCGCTTGCGCTCGGACTCGACGAGCTTCGTCGCCCGGCCGATCGGGCCCTCGGACACCAGCACGACGCCCGGGCGACCGACGGCACGGAACACCATCGCTGCGGACGTCGGGTCCTGCGGGCGGCTCGCCTCGACGGCCACCGGCTGCTCGTCGCGGAACCACCCGCGGCGCAGCGCACCGAGCGCGGCGCCGGCGGCACCGGTCTGGCCCTCGATGCCGCGGTAGGCGGCGCGCTCGGCCAGCCGGCCCATCACGATGACCGCGGCGAGCAGCGCGAACGGGACGCCGATGACCGTCAGGTAGATCGGGTGGTCGAAGACCTGCCCGAGCACCGCGAACACGGCCAGCACGACCACGAACGTCCCGAGCATCCACCAGGGGACCTTCGGGTCGAGCTGGCGGCTCTGCTTGAACAGGGTCGTGATCTGGCGCAGCCCGGCGAAGCGCTGCTTCTTCGGGGCGTCGGTGTCGGAGCGTGCCACGGTCGACGATCCTACGTCCTGACCGGCGGTCGGCCGACCAGCGATCAGCGGCCGAGCAGGCTGGCGGCCTCCTGGCGGGCGGGGGACTGCGCCGCCTCCGCCAGGTGCGCCAGCTGCGCCGGCACCTGCCCGCCGCGACGCTGCACGGCCTGCACGTAGAGCCGACCCGCGCGGTACGACGAGCGCACCAGCGGCCCGGCCATGACGCCGGCGAAGCCCATGCGCTCGGCCTCGTCGGACAGCTCGACGAACTCCTCGGGCTTCACCCAGCGCTCGACGGGGTGGTGCCGCTTCGAGGGGCGCAGGTACTGCGTGATCGTCAGCAGGTCGCAGCCGGCCTCGTGCAGGTCGCGCATCGCCTCGACGACCTCGTCGATCGTCTCGCCCATGCCCAGGATGAGGTTCGACTTGGTGACCAGGCCGGCGGCGCGGCCCTGGGTGATGACGTCGAGCGAGCGCTCGTAGCGGAAGGCCGGGCGGATGCGCTTGAAGATGCGCGGCACCGTCTCGACGTTGTGCGCGAACACCTCGGGCGCCGTCTCGAGCACCTGACCGACGAGCTCGGGCACCGCGTTGAAGTCGGGCACCAGGATCTCGACGCCGGTGCCTGGGTTCAGCGCGTGCACCTGGCGGATGGTCTCGGCGTACAGCCAGGCGCCGCCGTCCGCGAGGTCGTCGCGGGCGACGCCGGTGATCGTCGCGTAGCGCAGGCCCATCGCCTGCACCGACTCCGCGACGCGGCGCGGCTCGTCGCGGTCGAGCGGCTCGGGCTTGCCGGTGTCGATCTGGCAGAAGTCGCAGCGCCGGGTGCACTGCTCGCCACCGATGAGGAAGGTGGCCTCGCGGTCCTCCCAGCACTCGAAGATGTTGGGGCAGCCGGCCTCCTGGCACACGGTGTGCAGGCCCTCGCGGCGCACCAGACCGTGCAGCTCGTTGTACTGCGGCCCCATCGTCGCCTTGGTCTTGATCCAGGACGGCTTCTTCTCGATCGGCGTCTCGGCGTTGCGCGCCTCGAGGCGCAGCATCCGACGGCCCTCGGGTGCGATGGTCACCCGCCCAGCGTACGTCGGTTCAGAACGCGGCGCGGAGGTGACGCTCGACACCCGGCAGCACCTCGGCGACCGTGACGTCGCGGCCGAGCTCGCGACTCAGCGACGTGACGCCCGCGTCGGGGATGCCGCACGGCACGATCGCCTGCCCCCACGACAGGTCGCAGTCGCAGTTCAGCGAGAAGCCGTGCATGGTGACGCCCTGCGAGACGCGGATGCCGATGGCGGCGACCTTGCGGTCGGGTCCGCCGCCGGTCACCCAGACGCCGCTGCGGCCCTCGACCCGGGTGGTGGCCAGGCCGAGGTCGGCGCACACGTCGATGAGCACGCCCTCGAGCTGCCGCACGTACGCCACGACGTCCATCGGGTCGGGCAGCCGGCGGATCGGGTAGCCGACGAGCTGGCCGGGGCCGTGCCAGGTGATCTTGCCGCCGCGGTCGACCTCGACGACCGGCGTGCCGTCGACCGGGCGGTCCTGCGGCTCGGTGCGCTTGCCCGCGGTGTACGTCGGCGGGTGCTCGAGCAGCAGCACGGTGTCGGCGCGCCGACCGGCCACGACGTCGGCGTGCACCTCGCGCTGCAGCTGCCATCCGGCCAGGTACTCGACCGGCTGCGGCACGAAGCCGGCGTGGACGATCTCGAGCGTGCGCTGCGCCGCGGGCGCCGGGGCGGTCATGCCCCTCACGCTACGCCGCTGGCATGCTGACCGGATGAGCGGTGAGCCACGCGCCACGCCCGAGCCGCCCACCCGCACCGCGCGTCGGCGGCGCCGGGCCGGCACCCGTCGCTGGCTGGTGCGCTCGGCCGCGCTCCTCGTGCTGCTGGTGGCCTGGCTGGCCGTCGGCGGCGTGGGCGGCCCGGACGTCGGGCGGCTGTCGCAGGTGCAGGAGAACGACGACGCGAACTTCCTGCCGAGCGACGCCGAGGCCACCGAGCTGTCGCGGCTGTCGCAGCGCTTCAGCCAGGACGACGCGCTGCCGTACCTCGTGGTGGTCGAGCGGGCCTCGGGCATCACGGCCGCCGACCGCACCGCCGTCCAGGCGTTCGTCTCGGGCCTGCCGAGCCGGAAGGTCGTGGTCGAGGGCGTCGCGGCCGGCGCGCAGCCCGACCTGCGGGAGTTCCTGCTGCCGGCGCCCGCTCCGCTGGTGCCGAGCGAGGACGGGAAGGCGCTCCTGGTCCCGGTGTCGGCCGACGGCGACCGTGCCGGCGACTCGCTGTCGGACGGCTCCTCGGTGGCGCTCGGCGTCGCGACCGCCATCCGCACGGCCGATGCCCAGCTCGAGCGGTCCGGCCTGCAGGTCTGGGTGACCGGCCCGGGCGGGGTGACCGCCGACTTCGTGACGGCGTTCTCCGGCATCGACACGAAGCTGCTCGGCGTCACGCTGGTCGCGGTCTTCGTCATCCTGCTGCTGGTCTACCGCAGCCCGGTGCTGCCGTTCGCCGCGCTGCTGACGGCGATCATGGGTCTCTCGGCGGCGGCCGCGGTGATCTACCGGCTGGCGCGCGACGACGTCATCGACCTCGACGGCCAGAGCCAGGGGATCCTGTCGATCCTGGTGATCGGCGCCGCCACCGACTACGCGCTGCTGCTCGTGTCGCGGTACCGCGAGGAGCTGCACGACCACGAGAGCAAGTACGTCGCCATGCGCCGCGCCTGGCGCCGGGCGGTCGAGCCGATCGCCGCCAGCGCGGCCACCGTGGTGCTCGGCCTGCTCTGCCTGCTGCTCAGCCGCCTCGGCTCGACGCGCGGGCTCGGGCCGGTCGGCGCCATCGGCATCACCGGCGCGCTGCTGGCCGCGCTGACCCTGCTGCCGGTGCTGCTGCTCTGGCCGGTCGTGATCGTGGGGCTGGTCGCCGCCGGGGTCGGGTTCGCGCTGGGTTCGGTGCTGCTCGGACCGGTCGCCGGTGCGGTGCTGGCGGCCCTGGTCGTGCTGGCGGTCGTGGCGCTCGGCGCGCTGCGGCACCGGGCGCTGCAGGCACCCGCTGCCGACGCGGCAGCAGCGACCGGCCGGGTCGCTCGGCTCGGGCGGCTGGCAGCCCGCGCGCCGTCCGGCCGGTGGCTGTTCTGGCCCCGCGTGCCGGGGCTCGACCACGTGCACCAGGAGGACCAGGTCGCGTCCGGTGGCGGCCTGTGGGGTCGGGTCGCCCGGCTGGTCGGCGGCCACCCCCGCCTGGTGTGGACGACGGTGCTCGTGGTGCTGCTGGGCGCGGCCTGCTTCGCGCCCACCCTGCAGGCCGACGGCATCAGCCAGACCGACGTGTTCCGCGGGCGCGTCGAGTCGGTCGACGGCAGCAAGGTGCTGGCCCGGCACTTCCCGGGCGGCTCCGGCAGCCCGGCCCTGCTCGTCGTGCCCGAGGCCGACGCGGCCGACGCGCAGCGCGTCGTGGAGGCGGTGCCCGGCATCAGCTCGGTGGCCTTCACCTCTTCGCCCGGCACCGGCGGTCGGCTACGGCCGCGGGTGGTCGTCGACGGGCAGGTGCAGCTCGAGGCGACGCTGGCGCCGGCCGCAGACAGCACCGCCGGCGAGGAGGTCGTGCAGCGGCTGCGCACCGCCGTCGACGCCGTCGGCCAGGACGTGTTGGTCGGGGGGCCGACGGCCGTGCAGCTCGACGTCCGTGACGCCAGCGACCGCGACCTCCGGGTGATCGTCCCGGCCGTGCTCGTGGTGATCCTGCTCGTGCTGATGCTGCTGCTGCGCGCCGTGGTCGCGCCGGTGCTGCTGGTGCTGGCCAACGTGCTGTCGTTCGCCGCGACCCTCGGGGTCAGCGCCCTGGTGTTCGACCACGTGTTCGGCTTCCCCGGCGGCGACCCGTCGATCCCGCTCTACGCGTTCGTCTTCCTCGTCGCGCTGGGCATCGACTACTCGATCTTCCTGATGACCAGGGTGCGCGAGGAGGCGGGTCACCGCGGGCCGCGGCCCGGCGTGCTCGTCGGCCTGGCGGTCACCGGCGGGGTGATCACCAGCGCCGGGGTCGTGCTGTCGGCGACGTTCGGCGCGCTGGGCTCGGTGCCGATCCTCTTCCTGCAGCAGGTGGCCTTCATCGTCGCGTTCGGCGTGCTGCTCGACACCCTCGTCGTGCGGTCGCTGCTGGTGCCGGCGCTCGCCCACGACCTGGGCCGTGCCGCCTGGTGGCCCGGTCGGCTGAGCCGGGTGCCCGCCGTCGAGCAGCCGGCGCCGGTCGAGGCGGCGACGGCGGGGGAGCACCACCCCGAGCACCTCTGACAGGCTGTGCCCGTGGCGGACACGGGCGCGGTCGGGGTGGCACTGGTCGGGTACGGCATGGCCGGGCGGACGTTCCACCAACCGCTCCTGCAGGCCGCCGGCCTCGACGTCCGCGTGGTCGCCACGCGCGACCCGCAGCGTCAGGAGCAGGCGCTCGCCGACCTGCCCGGCCCGGCGCTGGTCGACGACCTCGACGCCGTGCTCGCCCGCCGCGACGAGCTGGGCGTCGAGCTGGTGGTGCTGGCCAGCCCGACCGGCGCGCACGTCGACCAGGCGCTCGCCTGCATCGACGCGGGCACGCCGTTCGTGGTCGACAAGCCGCTGGCCGTCGACGCCGTCGGCGGACGTCGCGTGGTCGAGCGCGCCGAGCAGGCCGGCGTGCCGATGTGCGTCTTCCAGAACCGCCGCTACGACGACGAGCACCGCACGCTGCGGCAGCTGCTGGCCGACGGCGTGCTCGGCGACGTGCTGCGCTACGAGAAGCGCTGGGAGCGCTGGCGTCCCGTGCCCAAGGACCGCTGGCGCGAGCGGGCCACCGCCGTCGAGGGCGGTGGGTTGCTGCTCGACCTGCACAGCCACCTGGTCGACGGCGCGGTGCAGCTGCTCGGCCGGGTCGTCGAGGTGCACGCCGAGCTCGCCACGCGCACCACCGCCGCCGAGGACGACGCGTTCCTGTCGCTGCTGCACGAGTCCGGCGTCCGCAGCCACCTGGGGGCGCTGTCGACCGCGGCCGCCCCCGGGCCGCGCACCCGCGTGCTCGGCTCGCAGGCGGCGTACGTGGTCACCGAGTTCGAGGGCGAGGTCACCGGGTTCCCCGGCCTGGCGTCGCCGGACGACGAGCACACCGGGTGGGTGGTGCGCGGCGACGAGCGCAGCCCGGCCCGCACCGCCCCGGGCGAGCCCGCCGACTTCTACCGCGAGGTGGCCGCTGCGGTCCGCGGCCTCGGGCCGGTGCCCGTCGCGCCGAGCGATGCCGTGCACGTGCTCGACGTGCTCGACGCGGCGCGGGTCAGCGACCGCGAGCACTCCGTGGTGCGGCTGTAGCTCACGTCTCGTCGGGCAGCGGTGGCAGCAGCCGCGGCTCGATCCGCTCCTCGACCACCTCGCCGTCGACGAGGGTGACGACGTACGCGCCCTTGCCGGGCTGTTCGGTCACCGCCTCGACCATCGTGGTGCCCTCGTACCGGATGCCGACGCCGTCATCGGTGCAGTGCGTCTCGGGCAGGGTGCCGGCCCGCACCAGCTCGTGCACCAGCGGACGCCGCTGCGCCTCGCTGTCGTAGTGCACGCCGTTGCCGTACGGCAACAGCGCCAGCCCGTTCGTCACGGCACGCAGGTCGGGTCCGAAGGAGTCGGTGGTGCCGCCGCGGAACCAGCAGATGGACCCGGCGGAGACCCCGGCCAGCACCACGCCGGCCTCCCAGGCCTCGCGCAGCGCGGCGCCGAGGTCGTGCACCTGCCAGACCGCGAGCAGGTTGGCGACCGACCCGCCGCCGACCCAGATCACGTCCTGCGCCAGCAGGTGCGCCCGCACGTCGGGCACGTTCGGCATCGTGAACAGGTGCAGGTGCGACACCTGCACACCGGCGTTGCGGCTGGCTTCGTCGACCTCGGCCGCGAACGAGCGCTGGTCACCGCCTGCGGTGCTGATGAAGCACACGCGGGCCGCCCGGCCCTCTACCTGCGCCAGCTCGACCGCGTGCAGCAGCAGCGGTCCGAGGCGCAGCCGCGAGCGCCGGCCGAAGGCGTACCCGCCCGAGGTGGCGAGGATCGTGGGCGCCTGCGCCGTCATCCGGCTGCTCCCGTCGGGGTCGTCGTCGCCGTCGCGCGCACGGGTGCGCCGACCCCGAGGTGCGCGAGCACGGCACGGGCCGCACGTCGTCCGGACACGAGCGCACCCTGCACGGACGCGGTGTCGCGATGATCGCCTGCCACGAAGAGCCCCTCACCGAGGTCGACCGCCTGCCGGATGGCGAGCGGGGGTCGCATGGCCGGCAGCGCGTTCGGCACCCGCACCGTGCGCACGTGCTGCCAGCCACGCGGGTCGACGCCGTACACCAGCCGCAGCTGGGCCCGTACGACCTGCTCCGTGGCCGGTTCGTCGCGGTCGCCCAGCACCGTGCTCGACACCAGTGCGCCGCGGCCGGCGGCGTACGTCGGTGCCACGTCCGAGACCACGGCGGTGTTCACCACCGGCCCGCGCCGGTCGCCGTCGAGGTGCAGCAGGCGGCCGAGCCGGCCGGCCGGTGACTGCTCGGCCAGGTGGTAGAAGGTGGTCAGCGCGTGCGTGGGGACACTCGGCAGGCCGGTCAGCTCGGACGCCGCCGCCGCGTCGCCGGCCACCACGACGCAGCGTGCGGACACCACGCCCGCATCGGTCACCACGGCCCCGCCGCGCACCGACACGGCGCGCACGCCCAGGTGGAGCACACCGGGTGGCAACCGGTCGCGCAGCTGCTCGGGGACGGCCCGCACGCCGCGCGCGGGCAGGGCCGGCGTGCCGCGGACGAAGCTGCGGATGACCAGCTCGACGAAGCGCCGCGACGTCTCGCCCTCGTCCTCGCCGAGCACCCCGGCGAGGAACGGCTGCACCACCGAGCGGGCCAGCGCACCGTCGATGCCGTTGCGGCGCAGGGTGGCGCCGTAGGGCTCGTCGGGCGCGTCCTTCAGACGGTCTGCGTGGCGAGCCGCTGCGAGCCCGGCCCATCGCGCGAAGGCCAGCTTCTCGCGCAGGCTGCCTGGCGCGCGCAGCGACCGGGCGGCGTACCGCGGGGACCGCAGGGGATCGGCCAGCACCGAGCGCCGCCCGCCGTGCGCCACCACGACCCCGGCGTCGAACGACTGCAGGTCGAGGGCGTCGAGGTCGAGCAGCCGCCTGGCCGCGGGGTAGGCGGGGTTGAGCAGCTGGAACCCGCGGTCGAGCAGCAGGCCGTCGACCTCGTCGGTGCGGACGCGCCCGCCGACCTCGTCCGACGCCTCGAGCAGCACCGTCTCGACGCCGGCCGCGGTGAGCGTCGCAGCCGCCGTCAGCCCCGCGAGACCCGCCCCGACCACCACGACGTCGGCGCTGGCAGGCAGGACGGTCACGACGTGCGCCTCCCCGGATCGGCCTGGACGTGCGGTGCGCAGCGAACCTAACGCCGCCCGCAGGGCGCCGCACGACGGGGCGCGGTCCGCCTGTGGATAACTTCCGGGCCCGGTCGGCGGGTCGTGTCATGGTCGCCGCATGACAGGTGATGCGCAGACCCGCTGGTGCTCGGACGGCGTCGGTCAGGTGGTCGAGCCACCGGCGATCCCGGGCTACGAGGTCGGCTCCCCGCTCGGCGCCGGAGCGGGCGGCACGGTGTGGCGCGCGACGCCGTGCAGCGGCGGTCCGGCGCTGGCCGCGAAGCTGGTGCGACCCGGGGAGGCCGCAGGCCACGAGCTGGCCGCGCTGCGAGCCGTCCGGCACCCGCACGTCGTCGGGCTGCGCGACGTCGCCGTGCTCGACGACGGGCGCTGGGCGCTGCTCCTCGACCTCATCGACGGCGGCAGCCTCGCCTCGGTCGTCCGGGCGCGCGGTCACCTGCTGGAGGGCGAGGTGGTCAACGTGCTGTCGCCGCTGGCGCTGGCCCTGCACGACCTGCACGACGTCGGGGTCCAGCACGGCGACGTCGCGCCGGGCAACGTGCTGCTGGGGCTCGACGGGCGGCCGGTGCTGAGCGACCTCGGCACCGTGCGGCTGACCGGGCTGCGCCGCCCGGAGGTGTTCGGCACCGCCGGGTACGTCGACCCGGTGGTGCTCGCCGGCGAGGCCCCGGGTCCGGCGTCCGACGTGTACGGGCTGGGTGCGATGGCCTGGTTCGCGCTGACCGGCGCGCCGCCGCCCGCCCCGCCCCTGCGCCGTCCGCTGGCCGAGCTGGTCCCGACGGTCTCGCCCGCCCTCCTCGCGGTCGACGAGCGCGCGGTCGACGCCGACCCCGCGCGGCGACCGGCGCCGGCCGAGCTGGCCCGGGCGCTGCACGACGCCG
>NZ_BAAHBM010000063.1:0-20921 GCF_054776675.1 Angustibacter aerolatus | reverse complement strand
GCGTGCCGCCGGTCGGCGCGGCGGGCGTCGCCGCGGGCCAGCGCGTCGGCCGCCCGGCGTCCGCTCGAGGTGGCCTGGGCGTCGGCGACGACCGCGTCGGGCACGAGCACCACGCGGTGGCCGGCCAGGTGCGCCCGCCAGCAGAGGTCGACGTCGTCGCGCAGCAGCGGCAGCGCCGGGTCGAGGCCGCCGAGGTGGTCCCACACCGTGCGGCGGGCCAGCAGCCCCGCGCTGCCGACCGACAGCACGTCGCAGCGGTGGTCGTGCTGGCCCTGGTCGCGCTCGGGGCCGTCGAGGCCGGTGTCGCGACGTCCGCCGCGGTCGACGGTGACGCCGACCTCCAGCAGCCGGCTGCGGTCGGCCCACGACACGAGCTTGGGCCCGAGCACGCCGATGCGGTCGCTGCGCACCCCGGCGTCGAGCAGCGCGGCGAGCGCCGCCGGCTCGGGGGCGCAGTCGTCGTGCAGCAGCCAGACCCAGTCGGTGCGCGGCGACGCCTCCGCGAGCGTCGGGTCGAGGGCGTCGGCGTGGGCCAGACCGAGCGCGACGGCGGCACCGAAGCCGGTGCGGCGCGGCGCCTGCAGCACGTGGTCGGCCCCGAGCGCCTCGCGCAGCAGGGCGAGCGAGCCGTCGGCCGAGCCGGTGTCGACCGCGACGACGACGTCCGGACGGCGGGTCTGGTCGCGCAGGGCGGAGAGGGCCCGCGGCAGCCAGCGCTCGCCGTCGTGCGCCACGAGCACCGCCACCACGCGGGCTGCGGCCGTCGCCGCCTCGACCCGGCCGGTGGGCGGGGAGTCGGCCGGGCTCGCGTCGAGCGGCGTGGTGAGCGTCATCGCAGCGGGCGTCCCGAGGTCCGAGGGCGTCAGGGGCGCGCGCCCCCGGTGGGTGACCGGTCGGTCAGCCGACCTGCTTCTTCAGCCGGCGGCGCTCGCGCTCGGACAACCCGCCCCAGATGCCGAAGCGCTCGTCGTTGGCCAGCGCGTACTCCAGGCACTCGGAGCGCACGTCGCACGACACGCAGACCTTCTTGGCCTCGCGGGTCGAGCCGCCCTTCTCCGGGAAGAACGCCTCGGGGTCGGTCTGCGCGCACAGCGCGCGCTCCTGCCAGCCGAGCTCGCCGTCGTCGTCGACGACCTCGAACAGCGGCAGCGCCGGGGCCGAGAGCGAGCCCTCGCGGCGGAGGAAGTCGTCGAACCCCTCGCCGCCGGGCGGCGCGTCGATGCCAGGGAAGTCGTCGGTGCGCCAGGCGCCCGAGCGTCGGTCGTCGTCCGGGAACCGCTGCAAGCCGGTCGCGCGCTCGCCTGCGGCCACTGCGTGGAGCTCGTGCACAGCCCCTCCTCGACCCTCGGTGGACACCTGTCGTGCGCCTGCTACCTGCCTGGCGGACTCGTGCGGGCCTCCCCAGGCCCGTCCGACATCCCTGGAATTACACGCGTGTCATGCCCCGCCCGTCAAGCCGACGGGTGATATCCGTGCCCGGCCGGGCACGCCGCGTGCACCCCGCGGACGGCGTGTCGGCACCCTGGCCGCCGACGTCGGGTGCCGCCCTCCCGCACCCCGCCGTCGCGGGCCGGGCTGAGACACTGGCGGGATGCGCATCACCGCACTGGCCGGCGGCGTCGGCGGCGCCCGCTTCCTGCGCGGCCTGCTGGCCGCCCTCGCCGCGTCCGACGACCCCGCGCGCCGCGAGGCCGAGGTCACCGTCGTCGGCAACACCGGCGACGACATCACGCTGTTCGGTCTGCGGGTGTGCCCCGACCTCGACACCGTGATGTACACGCTGGGCGGCGGCATCGAGGAGTCGCAGGGCTGGGGCCGGGCCGACGAACGGCACGTCGTGCAGGCCGAGCTGGCGGCCTACGGCGCGCAGCCGCAGTGGTTCGGGCTCGGCGACCGCGACATCGCCACGCACGTCGCACGCACCCAGCTGCTGGGGCTGGGCACGCCGCTGTCGCAGGTCACCGAGGTGCTCTGCCGCCGCTGGGGGCTGCCCGACCAGCGGGTGCGGCTGCTGCCGATGTCGGACGACCCGGTCGAGACCCACGTGGTCGTCGACGACGAGGACGGCCGGCGCGCCGTGCACTTCCAGGAGTGGTGGGTGCGGATGCGGGCCGCCGTGCCCGCCGAGCGGTTCGTGGCGATCGGCGCCGACTCGGCCACCCCCGGGCCCGGCGTGCTCGAGGCGATCCGCGAGGCCGACGTGCTGGTGCTCCCGCCGAGCAACCCCGTCGTCTCCATCGGCATCGTGCTCGGCGTGCCCGGCGTCCGCGACGCCGTCCGCGGCACCCGGGCGCCCGTCGTCGGGGTCTCCCCCATCGTCGACGGCCGCCCGGTGCGCGGCCACGCCGACGCCTGCCTCACCGCGATCGGCGTGCCGACCACGGCCCGTGCGGTCGCCGGGCTCTACGAGGACCTCCTCGACGGCTGGCTGGTCGACGCGGCCGACGAGCCCGAGACGCCGTACCCGGCGCGGCTCGCCGTCCGTCGTCGCCCGCTGCTCATGACCGACGTCGACGCCGCAGCGGCCATGGCCACCGCGGCCCTCGACCTGGCCGACGAGCTGGCCGGCAGCCGCACCGGTGCCTGACCCCACCCAGCCGATCGACCCGCTGCTCGTCACGGCCGTGACGGGCCTGCCGGAGGTCGCGCCCGGCGACGACCTGGCCGCGCTGCTCTGGACGGCGCTCGCCGGCGACCTCGCGGCCGGCGACGTGCTCGTGGTCTCGTCGAAGGTGGTCTCGAAGGCGCGCGGGCTCGTCGAGCGGGTCGGCGACGGCGACGACCGCGACGCCGTGGTGGTGCGCGAGTCGCGGCGGGCGGTCGCGGCGCGGCGCACCCCGCGCGGCACCAGCCGCATCGTGCAGGCGGCCGCCGGACCGGTGATGGCGGCCGCCGGCGTCGACGCCTCGAACACCGCTCCGGGCACGGTCCTGACGCTGCCGGCCGACCCCGACGCGGCGGCCGGCGCGCTGCTGGTCGGCCTGCGCCTGCTGGGCGCCCCGGTGGTCGCCGTGGTGGTCAGCGACACCGCCGGACGGGCCTGGCGGCGCGGCCAGGTCGACCTCGCGCTCGGCAGCGCCGGGCTGCGGGTGGTCGACGACCTGCGCGGGCAGCCGGACGCCGGCGGTCAGGTGCTCGAGGTCACCGAGCGCGCCGTCGCGGACGAGGTGGCCTCGGCCGCCGACCTGGTGAAGGGCAAGGCGTCCGGCGTCCCCGCGGCCAGGGTGCGCGGGCTGGGGCACCTGGTGCTCGACCCGGCCGAGCCCTCCGACGACACCGACACGACTGCTACGGCGCTGCTGCGCGACCCGGCGACCGACTGGTTCCGCCTCGGGCACGTCGAGGCCGTCCGGGCCTCGCTCGGGCTGCCTCCCGACGCCGTCGAGCCGCCGTCGGTGCTGCCGGAGTCGTTGCGGCACAAGGTCGACCGGGCGGTCGACGTCGCGCTGTTCGGGTCGGCGGCGGCACGCCCCGACGTGCTGGACGACGGCGCGGCCGGGCAGGTCGTGCGGGTGACGGTGGTCGCCGGCGACCCGTTCGCCGCAGGCCGGCTCTGCGCCCGGCTGCAGGCCGCGCTCTGGGCCGAGGACCTCGACGCCGCGCTCGCCCACGACGAGGCGGCGCAGACCGCGACCCTCCTCGTCACCCCCCGCTGAGACCCCTCACGCCGAGATGCGAGTAGCGGTTCACGCGGCGCAGCCGACGTGAACCGCTACTCGCATCTCGGCACGGTGCGTCAGGTGAGCTCGCGGGTCAGGACGCCGGCCCGGGCCCGGTCGGCGACGCGCTCGGCGGCGCGGCCGTCCTCGGTGCTGCAGAACCGCTCGCGGAAGGCGGCGTAGGGCGCCCGCCACCGCTCGCGCACCGCGTCGAGGTCGGCGAGCGCGTCGAGCACCTCGTCGGACGAGCGCACCATCGGGCCGGGGGCGACGGGGCGCGGGTCGAAGGTGAAGCCGCGCAGGTCGTCGCGGTAGTGCTCGAAGTCGTAGGTGTAGAACACCAGCGGCTTGCCGGTGACCGCGAAGTCGAACATCACCGAGGAGTAGTCGGTGACCAGCGCGTCGGCGGCCAGGTAGAGGTCGCTGACCTGCGGCACGAACGAGACGTCGCGCACCCGCGGGTCGTCGTCCGGCACCCGCCCGCGCAGCCGGCCGGAGACGAACGGGTGCAGCCGCACCAGCAGCACGTGGTCGGGTCCCAGGCGCCGGCGGAACGCGTCGAGGTCGAGGCGCAGGTCGAAGTCGAAGGCGCCGGTGGCGTCCATCTGGTCGTCGCGCCAGGTCGGGGCGTACAGCACGGCGGTCTGGTGGTCCTCGAGCCCGAGGCCCGCGCGGGCGGCGGCCCGCACGGCACCGGCGTCCGGCCCGACCAGCACGTCGTTGCGCGGTGACCCGGTGGCCAGCGACTCGCCGTCGAACCGGAACGCCCGGGCCAGCCACTCGCCGGCCTGCTCGCTCGGCGAGGTCAGCACGTCCCACAGCGCGACGTCGAGGTCGAAGGTCGCGACCATCCGGGCGATGCGCGGCGACTGGTGCGGGATGTCGGCGTGCACGTGCTTGAGCGGCGTGCCGTGCCAGGTCTGCAGGTAGAGGCAGTCGGGGCGCTTGGGCCAGGGCACCTCGACGTGGTGGTTGGAGATCACCACGTCGGCCGCGCCGAGCGCCGCGGAGGCCTCGGCGGAGTGCACCTCGACGGTGCGGACGTCGTCGGGGAAGCCCGCGGCGTGTGCGGGGTCGAGCAGCCAGGTGTGGTGGCTGCCGGGCACGTCGCGCAGCTGTTCGTAGACCGCCAGGGGGTTGTCGTTGAACCGGCCCTGGAAGGAGTTGTAGACGACGCGCACGCCCGGAACGTACACGGACGGGCACCCCAGGATCGACTTCCGGGCGAGACCGGGCAGTCAGCGCGAACGCGGCAGATGGGTGCGCGGGGCCATCCGCGGCCCACGGCGCGGACGCCGGACGCCGGCCAGCTCGAGCAGCCGCTGCACCCGGTAGCGGTGCCCGGCGTACGGCTCGAGCAGCTCCAGCAGCGCGTCGTCGTCCTGCACCTGGCCGGTGAGCGCCCAGGTGATGTTCTTCGCGACGTGGTAGTCGCCGAAGCTCACCGCGTCGGGGTCGCCGTGCGCACGCTGACGCACCTCGGCCGCCGTCCAGGTGCCGACGCCGGGCACCGCGGTGAGCCGCCGCTCGGCCTCGGCGTGCGGCATCCCGATCGTCGCCTCCAGCCGGCCGGCCACCTGCGCCGACCGCACGACGGCCGCCGAGCGCTTACCGTCGATGCTGGCCTGCAGCCACTCCCAGGACGGGATGCGGGTCAGCGTCTGCGCCGACGGCGGCACCCGCATGCCCATGAGCGCTCCCGGGCCCGGTGCGGGCTCGCCGTGCCGGCGCACGATCGCGACCCACCCGGCGAACGCCTCCTGCCCGGTGACCAGCTGCTCGACGCACGCCGGCGCGAGCGACTCGATGACCAGCCCGGTGCGCGGCACCCGCCAGCCCGCGGCCGCGCGCCACGCCGTGCCGACGAGGTCGTGCCGTGGCTCGAACCCGCTGTCGTCGTCGTGCGCGCCGAGCATCGCCGGCACGCTCTCGATCACCCAGCCGGCGCCCGGCCCCCACGCCTGGGCGGCGACCGCCGCCTCGACGGCCCGCGGCTCGAGCCGCACGGTCGCCGGCCCGAGCGGCGTCCGCGTCGCCCGCCACACGACGCCGCTCACCCGGTCGTGCCGGTACGCCGGGTCGCGGGCGCTGCGCCGCAGCGTGGCCAGGGTGACGTGCACCCCCACCGGCCGGCCGGGCCGCCAGACGGTCTCGGCGTCCGGCGCCTCGACGTCGACGGTCACCGGCTGATTGTCGCACCGGGCGGCCGCTAGGGTGAGCCACCGTCGCGTGCCGGTGGCAGACCGTGCCAGGCATGGAGGCGGCAGACCGAGGACGACCGACGATGCGCTCGAAGCACCTCCCCCGCTCTGCGTGAGCGAGCACGAAGCACACCGGCTGGTGACCTGGGCGGCAGAGCTGCGCCGGGTGCACGCACGGCTGCGACAGGCACTCGACGCGGCGCGGGCGACCATCGATGCTGACGACCCAGGAGATGGCGACGCTGCTGCCGTCGGCGACCTGCTGCTGGTCTGCCACGGGTTCTGCGCCGCGCTCGACGCCCACCACCGCGGTGAGGACCGCACCCTGTTCCCGGGGATCGAGGCGGCGCGACCCGACCTCGCGCCAGTGCTCAGGTCGCTCGAGCGCGACCACGCGCTCGTGGCCGACCTGGTCACCGAGCTGTCGGCCGCGCTCGACGCCAGGGCCGCCCCTGAGACCCTCGGCCGGCACCTCGACGGGCTGGCGGCGATCATGGAGAACCACTTTCGCTACGAGGAGCGACAGCTGCTCGTCGTGCTGGAGGGGCTGTCACTCGACGCCAGGGCGACGGATGCGCTGGGTCCGCTCTGACGTGCGCTGCGGCTCGTGCGCCGTCCGCGGCCCAGGTCGGTCACGCCCAGCGCGCCGACAGCGCGGTGCGCACCGGCCGCGGCGGCACCCGCAGCGCCGGGCCGCGCGCGGTGAGCGGCGAGGGGCTGGCGACCCACAGGTACGTCGGCAGCAGCGGCAGCGTCACCGCGAGCGCGGCGCCCGGCAGCTTCGCGACCGGCCCGGGCACCAGGCCGTCGTCGGCGAACCGCTCGGGCTCGGCGACGACCGACAGGCTGTAGTCGAGCACGTGCCAGTCGGCGAGCATGCGGCGAAGGCCCGGCCTGGTGCGGTAGCTCTCGTAGTACGAGTCGGCCTTCCCGAACACGCGCACGTACCGGTCGGCGGCGCGCTGCGGCAGCCACGACAGGAACGGCAGGTCGTAGTGCGGCTCCATGACGCCGAGCCGGTTGCCCAGCCCGAGGTACAGCAGGCCGCCCGGCCGCAGCACCCGGCGGACGTCGGCCAGCACGGCGTCCGGGTCGACGACGTGCTCGTAGATGTGGTTGAAGACCGCGACGTCGACGCTCTGGTCGGGCCAGGGCAGCGCCTCGCCGGGCGCCAGCACGAACTCGACCCGGTCGCCGAACCGCTCGCGCGCCACGGCCAGGCCCGGCTCGTCGATGTCGACGCCGTAGGTGTGCGCCGCGCCGGCCCGGGCGAGCTCGTCGGCGATGAACCCCTGCGAGCAGCCGATGTCGGCCACCACGAGCCCCTGCAGCCCGGTCTGCTCGTCGCGCCCGAGCACGTGCCGCAGCACCGCCAGCAGCTTGGCCGCCTTGGCCCGCCGCTTCTGCTCGTCGCGCATCGCGGCCATCTGCTCGCTGTAGGCCAGCTGCGCCTGGCGCTCGGGCTTCGGGCGCGGCTCGCTCATGCCGCAGACCCTACGGGGGGCTCGCGGCGGGCGGCGAGCCAGCCGAGCAGCGCCATCGCGACGTCGGCGACGGTGATCAGCACCCGCGACAGCACGGCCACGCCGACCGCCCCGGCGTGCCCGAGCGCGGGCTCGAGCGCGACGGCGAGCAGCACGTCGCGGACGCCGAGCCCGGCCGGGGCCAGCACCACCAGCTGCCCCGCGGCGGCGGCCAGCACGAACGCGCTGACCAGGCGGGGCACCTCGTGCGACGGGAGCCCGACGTCGACGGCGACGGCGGCGGCCGACAGGCCCAGGGTCACCCAGGCCACCGCCAGCCAGCCGGCGCTCACCGCCACGTCGCGGCCACCGAGCCGGTGCTCGAGCGGCGGACGGCGCAGCAGCCGCATGCCGAGCGCGAGCACCCGGTGCAGCACGGGCGGCAGCAGCACCACGAGCCCGGCGACGACGGCGAGCACCGACAGCACCACGAGCCCGTCGCCGCGGGCCCGGGCCAGCAGCGGCAGCGCGGGGGCCCCGACCACCACGCCGACCAGCAGCGTCATGCCGATGCCCACCAGCCCGGCCGCGGCGGTGCGGGTGCGCGGCACGCCGCGCCGGGCGGCGACGTCGGCCTGCGCCACCACGGTCCAGACGCTGCCCGGCAGGTACTTGCCGAGCTGGCCGACGCAGAACGCCTCGCCGGCCACCAGCACCGGCAGCGGCGAGCCCAGCCCGGCCAGCAGCCGTCGCCACCCGAGCGCGCTCGCGGCGATCGAGACGGCGGCGAGCAGCAGCGCCCCGACCACCCCGGCCGCCGACGCGGTGCGCAGGGCGTCGGCCACCGCGTGCCGGTCGCGCAGCACCGCCGCGGCCAGCAGCGCGACCACGAGCACCACGAACACCAGCCGCACGAGGGCGACCACGCGGGCGCGGCTCACGCGGGCGACCCGCCCGGCCCGTCGCTCGATCCGGTCGAGCCGCTCGACCCGGCGAGTCCGGTGACGGCGGCGACGTACGGGTGCCAGCGCGCGGCCAGGTCGGGCGGGCGCACGCCGCGGCGCAGCCGCTCGACGACGCCCGGCTCGACGAGCTCGCCGGCGGCGCGCACCAGGTCGTCGGGGTCGCCCGGGACGACGAGCAGGCCGTCGACGCCGTCGCGCACGTCCTGGGCGAAGGTGCCGACCCGGCTGGCCAGCACCGGCAGCCCGTGGGCGTGCCCGAGCAGCGCGTTCTGCGAGGCGGTCGCCGAGCGGTACGGCAGGGCCAGCACGTCGTGGTCGGCCAGCAGCGCGGGCAGCGCGGACGACGGCACGTAGCCCGGCCGCACCACGATCCGTCCGCCGGCGCGCGGGTCGGCGGCGGCCCGGTGCACCTGCCCGCCGGCCTCGCCCCAGGCCTCCCCCGCCACGGTGAGCCGCACCCCGGGCACCTGCAGCACCGCCTCGGCCAGCAGGTCGGTGCCCTTGTAGGGCCGCACGAGCCCGAGCGCCAGCAGCCGCGGGCCGGGCTCGTCGGCGCGCGGCCGGGTGCGCGGGAGCGGTGCACCGCCGGGCAGGTGCGGCGGCAGGTCGAGCACGTGCACCGAGCCACCGCCGAGCGAGCGGGCGAGGTCGGCCTGCTCGCGCGAGTGCACCAGCACGTCGTCCGCCGTCCGCAGCAGCGAGCGCACCAGCGCGGCGGCGCCCGGGTGCGGCTCGTGCGGTAGCACGTTGTGCGCGACGACGACGACGCGCGGGCCGTCGCCGACCGCCCGCAGCAGCGCCAGGTGGGCGGGCACCACGGCGGGCACCACGTGCACCACGACCACGACGTCGAACCGCTCGCGGCGCAGCCGGCGCCCGGTGCGCACCCACGAGGCGGGGCTGGCCCACGACAGCGGGCGGGTGGTGCGCGCGTACGGCGGCAGGTCGGGCGTGCCGTGCGGCACCTGCTGCTCGCCCGGGTACAGCAACCCCGGGTAGAGCCGCGACCACGACACCAGCTCGGTGTCGTGCCCGGCGAGCGCCAGGTGGCGGGCCAGCTCGGTCGTGTGCGCCGCGACCCCGCCCTTGAACGGGTGCGCCGGGCCGACGACCGCGACCTTCACGCGCTCAGACGCCGTCGCGCGAGCGGACCACGAGGTCCGACAGCAGCGCCAGCGACCCGATGAGCAGCCCGGTCACCACGAGCAGCACCGTCGAGGCCGGGAAGTAGAACGGGTGCCGCACCATGTCGACGACGCCCTTCACCAGCCCGATCACCACCAGCCACAGGGCCGGCGGCATGAGCACCTTGAGCGGGTCGAAGTACATGACCATCCGCAGCACCTGCAGGATGTAGCGGTAGGCGTCGCGGGTGAAGTGGAACTTGCTGACGCCGGCCCGCTTCGCGTAGTGGATCGGCACGTAGCGGATGTCGTGCTGGTTGCTGAGGAACGCCAGCGTGATCGTGGTGACGCAGCTGAACCCGGGCGGCAGCAGGCGCAGGTAGGGCAGCGACACCGAGCGGCGGAACGCGCGCAGCCCCGAGTTGAGGTCGGGGATCTTCTGGTTCGTGAGGCGCTGCGCGACCTGGCGGATCAGCCACTTCGCCGGCACCCGCAGGAGCTTGTGGGTGCCCTCCTCGGTGGTGCGGGCGCCGACGACCTGGTCGTAGCTCTCGTCGTCGCGCAGGATGCGCACCAGCTCGGGGATGCGCTCGTTCGGGTAGGTCATGTCGGCGTCGGTCCAGACCACGACCGTGCCGCGCGCCTGCAGCGTGCCGATCCGCCGCGCCGTGCCCGAGCCGCCGTTGCGGCGGAACGGCAGCACCCGCACGTGCGGGAAGCGCTCGGCCGCCGCGTGCAGCACCTCGAGCGTGCCGTCGGTGCTGGCGTCGTCGATCGCGAGCACCTCGTAGGTCAGCTCGCTGGCGTCGAGCGCCCCGCAGATCCGCTCGACCTCCGCCAGCACGTGGTCCTGCTCGTTGTACGCCGGCAGCACGACGGTGACGTACGGCGGCGCGGCGTCGGGGTCGCCCTGCCGCTCGAGCGCCGTGGTGCGCGTGGGGTCGGGGACGGCGACGGCGGCCTCGGGGCTCGCGGTGGCCTCGGCCAGGGTGGTGGGGTGCTCGCTCATCTCGCCGACGAGCGTACCGGGGCCAGCCAGAGGTCCACGTCGAGCCGGACGCCGCGGCCCGGCCGGCGCTCGAGCAGCCGGGCGTCCTCCGTGGTGCGCAGGCCCACGACCTGACGGGTCGCGCCGGTGACGCCCGCGGGATCTGCAGCCACCAGCACCGGACGCCGGCCGGCCGCCTCGACCCCGCGCACGACCGTCGCGACGGTCTCGGCGGGCAGCGGCTGGCCGCGTCGGGTGCGCACGACCACGGTGGGCACGTCGCACGCGCCGCGCAGCACCTGCGTCCACTCGTTGGCCGCCCGCGAGTCGACCAGCACCGCGGTGTCGCCGGGGCCGAACGCCCGGCAGGCCCGATGCAGCGCCGCGACCTCGCCCCGCTCGGTGCGCTCGCCCGCCGTCGGTGCGGTCGCCAGCGCCACCGGCACCGCGAGCGCGAGCAGCCCGACGACGGCGACCGGCACGCGCGCGGCGGGCACCCGGGCGGCGAGGCCACGCACCGCGGCCACCGAGAGCAGCACGACGGCGGGCAGCACGACGGTGACCAGCCGCCGGTCGGCCCACGGGTGGTCGGGCGTGATGCCGGGGCGGTAGAGCGTGAGCGCGGTCGACCCGACGGCGACGAGCAGCGGGCCCGTCCACGCCGGCAGCGGCCGGTCGTCGCGCCAGGCCCGGCCGACCCGGGCGGCCAGCGACGCGGCGGCGAGCGCGGCCAGCACCACCGCGGGCACGCCGAGCCACCACGCCGTCCACTGCACGGTGTGCTCGGCGTAGGTGCGCCCGCCGTCGACCGGCAGGCCCTGCGCCAGCTGCAGCCCGGCCACCACGCGCGACCCGGGGTCGTCGGGCGACTGCCGCACGGTCTGCCACAGCGGGCGCGACGCCAGCACCACGAACGCCAGCAGCACCAGCACCTCGAGCACCTCGGGCAGCCGGCGGCGCGCCACCCCGCCGAGCCGCACCCCGCGCCGGGCCAGCGCCACCAGCCCGAGCGACGCGCCGAGCAGCACCACGACGCCGGCGGCGAGCGGCAGCAGCGACCCGCCGATCGACCCGAGGTACGGGCGGCTGGTGAGCAGGGCGCTCGCCGCCGCGACCGCCGTGCCGATCCCGAGGCCCAGCGCGAGCCGGCCGCCTCCGCCGTCGCGCCGCACGGCGAGCAGCGCGGCGACGGGAAGCAGCAGGGCCGTCTCGCGCAGCGCGTCGACCCGCACCAGGGCGACCCCGCCGAGCAGCAGGCCGGCCGGCAGCGCGAGCCGGCGGGCCGCCGTCCAGCCACCTGCGGCGCCGACCCGCGTGGTGTCGACGAGCAGGGCGAGCCCGGCGCAGCCCACGAGCAGGGCGAGCGGTTCGGAGTACGTCGAGCGCCCGGCGTGCAGCACCGGCTGCGCGGCGGCCAGCAGCGCGGTGGCCGGCACCGCCCAGCGCGGCCCGAGCACCCGCAGGGCCAGGCCGCCGAACGCGAGCAGGGCGGCGCCCAGCGCGACCGCGGGCACGAGCAGCATGCCGGTCCAGCCGCCCAGCCACCAGCCGATCGACAGCCAGGCGGGCGTGGCCAGCAGGAACTGCGGCACCACGTGGGTGCCCGCTCCGCTGCCCTGCTCGAAGAACCCGGGTGACCCGCTGGTGACCCCGGAGTCGTCGACCACCGCCGCTCCCCCGAGGTCGGCGACCCGCACGTCGACGCGCACCTCGTGCGCCGTGGCCAGGTGCTGGCCCGACAGCGCGTAGGTGCCGGCGTCGCGGCGCAGCACCACGTGCTCGGCGTGCGTCAGGCCGGCCCAGAGCCCGCCGCCCAGCGCCAGCAGCACGATCGCCCCCGCCGCCCAGCGGGGCGACGGCAGCACCGGCGTGCGGTGCGCCGCGACCAGGGCCCCCGCCAGCGCCACGAGCAGCAGCGGCAGCACGACCACCGGTCGCCAGAGCCCGGTCAGCCCGAGCGGTACCGCCAGCACGGCCACGACCAGCACCAGGGTCGCCGCGCCCACGCCACCGCGGGAGACCACCCGCGCAGCGAGGCTCGGGCGGGCGTCGTCCACGCCGTGGAACCTACCGGGCCGCCCCGACACCCCCGCCCCCTCACCGCCGAGCTGCCGGTTTCGGGTCACCGGAGGGCGTCTCGGTGACCCTCGACCGGCAAGTCGGCGGGATGGGGACGGGGCGCGCAGGGGTGCGGCCGTAGGCTCGCGGGGTGACGCCGGCCGAGCTCCTGCAGTCCCTCGTGCACGCCGACCCGGCGCGGCCGCGCGTCACCTTCTACGACGACGCACCCGGGCCCACCCGCGGCGAGCGCATCGAGCTGAGCGGGCGGGTGCTGGCGAACTGGGTGTCGAAGGCCGCCAACCTGCTGGTCGACGAGGTCGACGTCGAGCCCGGCGACGTGGTCGCGGTCGTGCTCCCCACGCACTGGCGGGCGCTCTACTGGGCGCTCGCCGTCTGGACGGCGGGTGGCGTGCTGGCGCTCGAGCCGCACCCGGAGGCCCGCGTCGTGGTCACCGACGACCCCGCCGCCGTCGAGGGCGCCGACGTGGTGGCCGTGAGCCTGCCCGCCCTCTCCCGGCGGTGGGACGGCGAGCTGCCGCGCGGTGCGGTCGACGAGGCGGCCGACCTGTCGTCGCAGCCGGACGTGTTCGTGCCGCTCGAGGACCCGCTGCCCGGCGCGCCGGCGCTGGTGACCGGCGCCGGCGTGCTCGACGGCGACGCGGTGGTGGCCGCCGCACGCGAGCTGGCCGCCGGGCTGGGGTACGGGCCGGGCGCGCGGGTGCGGACGTCGGCCGCCCTGCGCGACGCAGCCGGCGTGGCCGGCCTCCTGGCGCCGTGGACGGTCGACGGCTCGCTGGTGCTGGTGCGCGACCCCGACCCGGCGGCGGCCGACGCGCGCGCCGCGGCCGAGCGGGTCACCGACGGCTGAGGCGCACCGCACCTGGCGGGCCGGGCGGCCGCTCCGCTTGGATGGCCCGACCATGCGGCTGCTCATCCGTTCCGGCAAGGACCCGACCACCGTGCTGACGGCCGCGCAGACCCTGCGCCGCGACACCATCGGCACCAACGCCGGCAACCTCGTGTTCGGCGAGGCGGTGCACCGGTCGCTCTCGGTGCCGAGGGCAGAGCTGGAGTCGACGCGGTGGAAGGTCGACCCCGACGACGCGCCGCGCATCAACGAGACGTACGACGCGTTCGTGCTGCCGCTGGCCAACGCCTTCCGGCCGACCTTCCACCGGCAGCTCGACCGGCTGAGCGACCTCGTGGAGCGGCTCACCATCCCGGTCGTCGTCGTCGGCGTGGGTGCGCAGGCGCCGATCTCCGGCCGGCTGCAGCGGCTGGCGCCGCTCGAGACGTCGGTGCGCCGCTTCGTCTCGGCGGTGCTCGACCGGTCCGCGACGATCGGCGTCCGCGGTGAGGTCACCGAGGGGTACCTGCGCCGGCTCGGGTTCTCGGACGTCGAGGTCATCGGCTGCCCGTCGATGTTCCAGGCCGGCGACCGGCTCGCCGTGCGGACCCCGCCGCAGCGGGTCGACCGCCGCACGAAGGTCGCGCTCACGCTGTCGCCGTACGTGCGCGCGATGGAGCCGGCCCTGCAGGTGCTGCTGGAGCGCCACCCCCGCACGGTCTACGTGCCGCAGGAGCTGAAGATGCTGCGGCTCATGCTGCAGGGCCCCGCGGCCGACGGGCCGAGCACCGACGACTCGTTCCCGGTGCACCACGAGCACCCGTTGTTCACCAGCAACCGCATGCGGTTCTTCGTCGACCCGACGACGTGGCGCCGGTTCCTTGCCGCCCGCGACGTGACGGTCGGCACCCGCATCCACGGCACCATCACGTCGTTGCAGGCGGGGACGCCGGCGCTGCTGGTGGCGCACGACTCGCGCACGCTCGAGCTGGCCGACTACCACCAGATCCCGTACCTGACGCTCGAGGCGCTGGCCGCGCTCGGCCCCGAGCCCGACCTCGTCGACCGGGCGCGCGACGTCGACCTCGGCGGCCTGCACGCCGGGCACCCCGACCGGCTGGCGCGCTACGCCGCCTTCCTGGAGCGCAACGGGTTGCCGCACGTCTTCACGCCGGAGACCGCGGCCGGCGCCGAGGCGTTCGACCGGCGGCTCGCGGCGACGTCGTTCCCGCGCGGGGTGCCGTCGCACCCACCCGCCGTCCGCGTGCTGGCGAGAGGGGTGCGACGACGCCTGAAGGCGTTGCGGCACAGGGCCCGCAGGCCCTGAGAGCTACCAGCGCTTCTTGCCCAGGGGGTAGGCCTTAGTCTCGACGGCGATCCAGGTGCGCACGCCGACCGTGCCGGTGGCCGACAGCTTCGCCGCCTTCTGCGCCTTGACGACCGCGACCTTGGTCTTCGGCCCGAACTCGCCGTCAGCGGTCAGCTTCAGCGCCTTCTGCAGCGCCTTCACCGCCGTGCCGGTCGAACCCTGCTTCACGACCTTGGCGCGGTACGGCAGCAGCGGGTAGGCGACCTTCTCCAGCGCGGTCCACGTCTTCGGACCGACGACGCCGGACGGCGTGATGTGCTGCTTCTTCTGGAACGCCTTCACGGTCTTCGCCGTCTGCGGCCCGAACGCGCCGTCGACGTCCGACAGGCCGAGCGCCCGCTGCAGCGCCTTCACGCCCGCGCCGCGCGCGCCCTGCTTCAGCGACGTCTTCTTGTACGGGGTCAGGCTGGTGGTCGTGGCCAGCGAACCGGCGTCGGTGCCGGTCGTCGGGGGCTTCGGCGTCGACGGGGGCTTCGGCGTCGACGGCGGCGGCGGGGTCGGGGTGGCCGGCGGCGGCGTGGTGCCGCCCGCGGGCACGATCGAGCGGCCCAGGGGGTAGGCCCGCTGCTCGACGGCGATCCAGGTGCGCACGTCGGTGGTGCCGGTGGCCGGCCGCTTCGCCGTGGTCTGCGCGGCCTTCAGCGCGGCCGCCGTCTTGGGGCCGAACGCGCCGTCGGCGGTCAGCTGCAGCGCCTTCTGCAGCGCCTTCACGGCGGTGCCCGACGACCCCTGCGACAGCACGGTCGAGCGGTAGCCCAGCAGCGGGTAGGCCGCCGCCTCGACGGCCTTCCAGGTGGCGGGGTCGACGGTGCCGGTCGCGTTCAGGCCCTTGGCGCCCTGGAACGCCTTCACCGCGGCGACCGTGCCGGTGCCGAAGACGCCGTCCACCTTCAGCCCCAGCGCCTTCTGCAGCGCCGACACCGCGGCGCCCTTCGCCCTGGGCCGCAGCGTGGTCTTCAGGTACGGCGTCAGGGTGGTGGTCATGGCCAGCTTCACGTCCTCGGCCGACGGCGGCTTCGGCGGCGTGGGCTTCGAGCCGGGCACGAGCTTGGCCCAGGTCGGCTTGTCGAGCACGCCGCTGACCGGCACCGACGCCCGGCGCTGCCAGCCCATGAGCTTGCTGCGGGTCGACGAGCTGAACGACCCGGTCGCCTTCACGCCGAGCCTCGCCTGCGCGACCTTGACCGACGAGCCGCTCTGGCCCGGCCAGACGATGCCGTACGACGACGCGGGCGGGGTCTTCAGGTGCGTGGTGCACGAGGCCGTGTGCCGCGTGGTGTAGACCGCCGCGGGCTGGCCGGCGTACACGCGGCACGGGCCGGTGTCGTCGTCCGTGGTGGCGGTGCCGTCCCACCAGGAGGTGCGCTTCATCGCGCCGTCCCAGGTGAAGCTGGTGTGCACGTGGTCGGTGTGCGCGCTCCAGCCGTGGTACGCCCGCCAGCCGCTGCCGGAGCTGTAGGTGCTCCAGATGCGCTTGTTCCAGATGACGTACATGACGCCGAGCCGGCGGGCGTGGCCACCGACCACGCCGTGCTCGTCCTTGCCGGTGAGCCACTTGGTGAACGCGTCGCCCGCGGCCTTCTCGGCCGGCTTGTTCACGCTGAGCATCCAGTCGAAGGCGCGGCCCTCCTTGTGCTCGCTGGTCGCGCCGATGCCGCAGCCGCGCACGATGCCGCCGCTGTGCCCCTGCCGGTAGGTCGTCAGCACCATGCGCGCGTAGGCCTCGACACCGGGCTTGGCGGCCGGGTCGCAGCTGCGCTGGTCCTGGTACGACGGGACGACGTCGAGCTTCGTGGGCAGCGTCTTCGTCGGCGTCGGCTTCGTCTTCAGGATCGAGGCGATGGTGGTGCCGGCGTCGGCCGGGCTCGCCAGCACCGGCTGCACCGCGAGCGCCGCGGCGGTCGCGGTGAGCGCCACGCGCGTCGGCATCGCCGACGAGCGGGTCGAGGGCTGGCGGTGACGACCGGCAGGCATGGGCGTTGCTCCAGACGGGCTGACGACTTCGGACCAGATTCGACGTCGGCCGGTTCGGCGTGTCACTTGACTTCGCCCGGGCCAGGAGTTGCGTGTGGGACTCGTGAGGCGCTTGGGAGGCTAACAGCCGGCCCGGGTGACGGCCAAGGGCCCAGCTGGACGACGCCGAGTGGTCAGTCGGTCACGACGAGTGCTACGTCGTCCTGGCTCGAACCGGCCACGACGATCCGGTCGCGCCCGGCCTGCTTGGCCCGGTAGAGCGCGGTGTCGGCGCGGTCGAGGGTCTGCCAGGGCGCCTCACCCGGCACCCACGCGGCCACCCCGGCCGAGCAGGTCTGCCCCTGCGGCACGCAGCCGCGCAGCCGCTCGAGCACCTCGAGGGCGGCGGGCACGTCGCAGTCGGGCAGCGCGACCGCGAACTCCTCGCCACCCCAGCGGGCCAGCAGGTCGGGGCCGCGCAGCACCTCCTGGCCGGCCCGGCAGAACTCGGCCAGCAGCCGGTCGCCGGCCACGTGCCCCTCGCGGTCGTTGAACCGCTTGAAGTGGTCGAGGTCGACCATCGCCAGCGACAGCGGGGAGCCGCTGCGCGCCGCCCGCTGGGTCATCTGCTGCACCGTGTCGTCCCACGCCCGGCGGTTCGGGACGCCGGTCAGCGCGTCGGTGCCCGCCATCCGCTCGAGGTCGAGCCGCAGCCGCTCGGCCTGCAGGGCCACCGCGACCTCCTGAGCCAGCAGCCGCACGGTCTGCTGCGTCTCGGCGGGCACCTCGTCGACCGGTTCGCCCCACAGCACCATGAGCAGCGCGACCGGTCGCCCGCCGTGGCTCACCGGGTGCACCAGCACGCTCGTGCCGGTCCAGCGCTCGACCCACTCCGGCTCGGCCTGCGGCCCCGGCTCGACCCGGGCGCCGAACACCGGCTCGGCGCGCTCCCACGCCCGGCGCACCAGCGTCGTGCTCGGCAGGTGCACCCGCGTGCCCACGACCTCCGCGCCGTCGGTGGCGGTCACCACGAGGTCGTCGGCTCCCGCCGGCTCGAGCAGCAGCGACGCCGTGGCTGCGGTCAGCGCCCCCAGGTGGTGCAGCACCGTGGGCCGGGCGTCGACACCCGCCGCGACCTCGCGGGCCACCGCCGCGACGGCCGCGAGGTCGTCCTGCGTGCGGCGCAGCGACAGGTCGGCGGCCTTGCGCTCCGTGACGTCCTGGGCGTGCGCCAGCGTCCAGACCTGGCCGTCCGGTCCGGGCACGTGCGCCATGCTCAACCACGCCCACCGGCGCGTCCCGTCGGGCCGCACGAAGCGCTTCTCCACCCGGCCCACGCCGTCGACGGCGGCGTCGATGATCGCCCCGGCGCGCGCGTGCTGGGGCAGGTCGTCAGGGTCGGTGAACTCCCGCGAGCTGCGGCCCACCAGCTCCGCGCGCCCGCGGCCGAGCAGCCGGCACCAGGCGTCGTTCACCTCCACGAAGTGGCCCAGCTCGTCGGCCAGGGCCACGCCGACGGGGCTGGCGTCGAACACGCCGCGGAAGCGCCGCTGCTGCTCCTCGTCGGCGACCCGCGCGCGCTCGAGCTCGTGCACGCGCTCCTGCAGCGAGACCCGGGCGCTGCCCAGCCGTCGCTCGGCCACCCGGCGCACGGCCACCACGCCGGCGGTCAGCGCCAGGGTCAGCGCCAGCTCGCGCGCCCCCAGCAGCGGACGCTGCAGGTCGTCGCGCAGCCCCTGCACCAGCAGCCACCCCGCCGCCTCGACCCCGACCAGCACGGCCAGCGCGCGGGTCGAGCGGACGACGGCCCCGACCGCCACGGTCACCGGCAGCAGCCCGACGCCGGAGCGGCCGTCGCCGGTGAGACCGGCGGTCAGCACGGCGTCGAGCGCCGGCCACGCGGCGGCCGCGACGACGGCGGCCGCGACCATCTGCTCGGGCAGCTCCGGACGACGGCGCGCCACGAGCAGGATCACGACGCCGAGCAGCAGGCCGGCCCCCGACAGCAGGACGAGCACCCCGCGGGTGGGGCCGTCGAGGCGGTGCAGGTGCTCGGCGCACGACAGGCCCTCGAGCAGCACGAGCCCCGCGCCGGCGACCACCCCGGTCGCGCGCGAGGTGTCGCCGTCCGCGTCGTCCAGCGGACCGCCCTGCCGCCTCACCCGTGCCTCCACCCCGCCGGCCGGTGCCGGCGCCGCTCCACTGTGGCCGACACCGGCCCGCCCGACCAACCGGACGGGCCGCGCGTCGCCGGATCAGACCACCGGCGGGCGGCCCAGCCGCGTCATCCGCACGGCGGTGCGCCACCGCATCGGTCGGCGCGGTCCGGCGTCCGACCGCAGGCCCTCGACGAAGCCGGCCCACCAGGTGAGCAGCAGCCGCGCGTCGCGCACCCGCGCCGTGGTGAGCACCGCCCAGACGCCCAGGTACACGACGGCGAGCGGCACCGGGAGGTTGCGCCGGGCCAGCCAGACGCGGTTGCGGGCGTTCAGCCGGTAGTACGTCGGGTGCCGGGCCGGGGTGGTCTTCGGGTGCCCGGCGACGGCGTCGGCGTCGTAGCGGATCCGCCAGCCGCGGTCGAGGGCGCGCCAGGCGAGGTCGGTCTCCTCGTGGGCGTACCAGAACCGGCCGGGCAGGCCGCCGGCGTCCTCGAGCACCGCCCGGCGCACCACCGACACCCCGCCGAGGAAGGTCGTCGTCTCCGAGCTGCGCTCCGGGTCGCCCGCACGCAGCCGCGGCACGTGCCGGCGGGCGGTCAGGCCGGTCTCGGGGTCGACGATGCGCATCGACACGATGCCCAGCGCGGGCTCGTCGGCGAACGCCCGGCGCACCCGCACCATGGTGTCGTCGCGCAGCAGCCAGGCGTCGTCGTCCAGGAAGAAGACCAGCTCGTCGTCGAGCTCGCGCCAGCCGCGGTCGCGCCCCTCGACCAGGCCGACGTTCTCCTCCATCCGCACCGAGCGGACGCCGTCGGGCAGCGGGCCGGGGTCGGCGCCGTTGCCGACGACGAGCACGTGCGCCCGGTCGCCCTGCTGGCCGAGCACGCTGCCGATCGCCCGGGCCAGCTCGACCGGGCGGTCGCCCATCGTCAGCACCACGACGCCGACGCCGGGCAGGCCGTCCGGCGCGCTCACCCGCGGTCCAGCCGGCGCGACAGCAGGATGCTCGCCAGGTGCAGCACCGTCATCGCCGCGCCGATCAGCGCCAGCACGACCAGCAGCACCCGGGTGCCGACCAGGCCGTCGGTCACCTCGTCGACCACCGTCGCGACGACCAGCAGGAACGAGACCTCCAGCGCGCCGGTCAGCTGGTGCACCTTCAGCACCTGCGCCGCGCGGCGCGCGGCACCGAGCGCCCGGCTGCGCAGCTCGACCGAGGCGTCGTCGGCCTTCTCGGCGCCGGACCGCACGCGGGCGACGTCGACCAGGTCGCTCTCGGCCTTGATCAGCACCACGAAGAGCCCGGCGGCCAGGCCGAGCGTCGTCCAGCCACCCAGGTGCTGCGCGCCGGCGCGGAAGCCCAGCCCGGCCATCACCGCGGCCTCGACCAGGTAGGCGCCGACGCGGTCGAGGTAGACGCCGGTGATGCTCGGCATCCGCTTCCAGCGCGAGACCTCGCCGTCGACCAGGTCGAGCTGGAAGTACAGCTGGATGCCGACGAAGGCGCAAAGGGCGGCCACCCAGCCGGGCAGCGCCAGCACCGCGGCGGCCACCAGGCCGACCACGACCATCAGCCCGGTGAGCTGGTTCGGCGTGACCGGCGTGCGGATCAGCAGCCGGGTCGCGCGCAGCGACACCTTGCGCAGGAACAGCTTCGCGAGCCAGTGCTCGGCGTTGCGCCGGTTCATCGTCGACGGCGGCTGCACGACGGCCCGCAGCTCGTCGAGGCCCGGGCGCGCCGGTCGGTCGACGTCGGGGGTGGGGGCCGTCACGGCGTCGAGGGTAGCGACCGCCACCACGCGGCGACCGACGAGGCGGCCGCGGCGACGCCCAGCACCCCGGCGACCACCAGCAGGACGCCGGACGAACGCACGGTGACGAGCAGCACCACGACCACCACCAGCCGCAGCGGCCAGCCCGCCACCCGCAGCGGTCCGGACGTCCCCACCGCGCCGAGCAGCCGCTGCCGGTAGACCACGTCGTACTGGGCGAACGCGGTGACCGCGAGCACGGCGAACGCCCCGGCGAGCGCCCGCGGCGCCACCAGCGCGGCCACCAGCGCCGTGCCGCCCTGCTCGAGCGCGCGGGTCGCCGGCACCAGCAGCCAGCCGGCCCGCCCGCCGACCGCGCCC
>NZ_BAAHBM010000062.1:0-21159 GCF_054776675.1 Angustibacter aerolatus | reverse complement strand
GGCGGCGGCGGCGCGACGGTCGGCGCGCTCGTCGAGCGCGCGGGCCGCGACGCGGGCGCGCAGCTGCGGGGCGCTCGCGACGTGGTGGTAGAGGCTCGCGTCGCGGACGCCGAACCGACGCGCCAGCGCCGACACGGTGACCTGGTCGAAGCCCACCTCGTCGGCCAGCTCGGCGGCGGCCGCGGTCAGCGACTCGGTGGTGATGCCCGCTCTCGCCATCGGCCCTCCTGCAACTCGCTCGACGCTGAAACCTAGAGCCTCTAGGCTACTGCCTGTGAAGCCTCTGCTCGAGCGTCAGGTCCGCGCGTCCTTCGTCAACTGCACCAAGGGCGAGGCGAGCCGGCTGACCGTGCCCCGCGACCTGGCGACCTGGCAGTGGGACGACCTCGAGCTGCTCGGGTGGCACGAGCCGTCCGACCCGCGCCGCGCCTACCTGGTGGCCGAGCTCGACGAGCAGGTGGTGGGCCTCGTGCTGCGCGTCGCCGCGCCGTCCGGTCGCAGCCGGCAGGCGGTCTGCTCGTTGTGCCTGGCCACGCACACCGGCGACGGCGTCTCGCTCATGACGGCGCCACGAGCCGGGCGCAGCGGGCGGCAGGGCGACTCGGTGGGCGCCTACGTCTGCACCGACCTCGGGTGCTCCGCGCACGTGCGGGGCCGGGGCCGGAAGGGCGGCCCGCCCGACGTCGAGACGATGAGCACCGAGGACAAGGTGACGCGGCTGCGCGGCAACCTCGAGCTGTTCCTCGACCGCGTGGGGTGGGCGGTCAGCCGGCCGACGGCGTGAGCGTCGCCGGGTCGACCCGCACCCAGACGGCGGCGGCCCGGCCGAGCAGCACCGGCTCGGCGCCCTCGACGTCGTAGAGCGCGGTGCTGGTGAACGTGCGGCGACCCTGCTCGCCGTCGGCCCGGCCGACCACGACGTGGCGCCGCCCGGCCCTCGGCAGCGCGTCGAGCCGGGCGGTCATCGTGCCCAGCACCATCGGCCGCCCCACGATGTCGACCGACCAGCCGCCCGGGCAGTCGAGCGCCGCCCAGGTGACCTGTCGCGTGACCACCGAGCCGTCGTCGGTGGTCGACGCGTGCGGCACCCACGACGCGGCCACCGTGCCGGGACGGCCCGGCACCGCGCCGGGTCGCAGGCCGAGCCCGTCGCCGCGGTCGGTGCCGCACGAGAAGCAGGTCGGGAAGGGGTGGTCGACCAGCCCCGGGTACCGCGCGGCAGCGGCCTCGGCGTCGTCCCAGCCCACGGGCGCGGGTGGCTCGCCGTCGACGTCGGCCGTGGCGGCGACCCGCGCGACCAGCTGGTCGCCGTCGAGCACCTCGACCCCGCCGTCGTCGCCCGCCCGGACGTCGAGCGGCACGTCGAGCGGCGGCGGGCGGCGCAGCACCACGGTGACGGCGAAGGGGTCGCCGGGCAGCAGCGCGGCGACGGCACCGCTCACCCAGCCCCCGTTGCCCGAGCCGGGAGGGCCGTTGAAGCGCGCGGGGATCGTCAGCACCCCTGCACCCTACGAGCGCACCTCGGCGTAGCGGTCGAGTGCCTCCTGCCGCTGCTCGGCGTGGTCGACGACGCGCTGGGGGTAGTCGTGGGCGTACCCGTCCGCGGCGTCCCAGGGCGTGTGCGCGGCCTTGCCCTCGAGGTGGCGCAGCTCGGGCACCCAGCGGCGCACGTACGCGCCGTCCGGGTCGAACTTCAGGCCCTGGGTGACCGGGTTGAACACGCGGAAGTACGGGGAGGCGTCGGTGCCGCTGCCGGCCACCCACTGCCAGCCGTGGTTGTTGCTCGCCAGGTCGCCGTCGCGCAGCCACCGCATGAAGTACCGCGCACCGTGCTGCCACTCGACGTGCAGGTCCTTGACGAGGAACGAGGCCACGACCATGCGCACCCTGTTGTGCACCCAGCCGACCCCGCGCAGCTGGCGCATGCCGGCGTCGACGAACGGGAAGCCGGTGCGCCCCTCGCACCAGGCGTCGAAGTCGGGCCCCGGCTCGCTGTAGCGCATGGCGGCCATCTCGCGCTTGAGGTACTCGCGGGCGGTGCGCGGCTGGTGCCACAGCACGTCCGCGTAGAACTCGCGCCAGGCCAGCTCGCTGCGGTAGCGCTCGGCCCCCCGCGAGCGGTGCGCGCCCAGGTCGTGGAGCAGCGTGCGGGGGTGCACCTCGCCGTACTTCAGGTGCGCCGACAGCTGCGACGTGCCGTCGAGGTCGGGCCGGTCGCGCTCGCCGTCGTAGTGGTCGAGACCGCCGTCGAGGAAGGTGTGCCAGCGGTCGAGCGCGGAGTCCTCGCCGACGGGCGGCAGCTCGAGGCCGCCGAGGTCGGGCTCGTCGGGCAGCGGCTGCGAGTCGACCGAGGTCGCCCAGCGCAGGCCCTTCGGCGGTGGACCGGCCGGCGCCGGCCAGCCGTGGTCCTTCCACGTCCGGTAGAAGGGGGTGAAGACCTTGAACGGCGTGCCGTCACCCTTGGTCACCGTGCCCGGGCCGACGGCGTACGGCGTGCCGGTGCGGGCCAGCGGCACCTCGCCGAGCGCGGTGTCGACGGCCTCGTCGCGCTGCCGGCCGTACGGCCCGGCGTCCGCCGTGACGTGCACCGACCCGGCGCCGAGCTCGCGCACCACCTCGGGCAGCACGGCGGCCGGGTCGCCGCGGCGGACGACGAGCGCGCCGTCGGTGGCCGCGTGCAGCGCGCGCAGGGAGCGGGTGAGCCAGACCCGGCGGGTGTCGCCGGACGGCCCCCACAGCCGGTCGTCGAGCACGAACAGCGGCAGCACGCGACCGCCGTCCGCGGCCCCGGCGGCCGCGTGCAGGGCAGGGTGGTCGTGCAGCCGCAGGTCGCGGCGCAGCCACAGGACGGTGTCGGGCACGCACGGCACGCTAGGCGGCGGCACCGACAGCCGCCCGTCGCGGGCGCGATCGGGTGCACCCCGGGCCCGCCGTCCCGCGTAAACTCGGGGCGGGTGGCCCGGCGGGTCGCCCGTGCCGACGCGGAGGAAGGCCTGGCGTGAGCGACCTCATCGACACCACGGAGATGTACCTGCGGACCATCTTCGAGCTGGAGGAGGAGGGCATCGTCCCCCTGCGCGCACGCATCGCCGAGCGCCTCGGCCACAGCGGCCCCACCGTCTCGCAGACCGTCGCCCGCATGGAGCGCGGCGGGCTGGTGGTCGTCAGCGGCGACCGCCACCTCGAGCTCACCGACGACGGCCGCTCGAAGGCGACCCGCGTGATGCGCAAGCACCGCCTCGCCGAGCGACTCCTCACCGACGTCGTCGGTCTCGAGTGGGAGTACGTGCACGAGGAGGCGTGCCGCTGGGAGCACGTCATGAGCGAGCGGGTCGAGCGCAAGCTGCTCGAGATCCTCGACCACCCCACCGAGTCGCCCTACGGCAACCCGATCCCCGGGCTCGTCGAGCTGGGCGAGGCGGACGTCGACGGCCAGTTCCTCGTCGCCGGCCTGCGCCCGCTGACCCTGGTGGCCGACGGGTCGCCGAGCACCGTGGTGGTGCACCGCATCGGCGAGCCCGCCCAGGCCGACCCCGAGGTGCTCGCCACGCTGTCGAGCGCGGGGCTGCAGCCCGGTGCCCGGCTGGAGGTGCGGGAGGGGGCGCGCGGCGCCGTGCTGGTCACCCGCCCGGACGGCGACGTGTCGGTGCCCGCGATGATCGCGGCCCACGTGTTCGTGGCCGTCCCCGGCACGGAGGCGCTGCCGGCGGTGCCCGGCGAGGTCGCCGAGGACGCCGTGCCGACGCCCGAGACCGCGAACGCCCGCTAGCCCGTACGAGTCGCCGAGAACCCGTCCGATTCGTCGCGTTTCGGGATGTGACAGCGGCCGTACCAGTTGGGTAGTGTCTCCACCACTCGGCGGCCAGCCGGGTGTACCTCACGCGGACGCCGAGCTCTGCCACCGCGCGCGAGGTACCTGCTCGAACACCGCATGGCAGAGGCGGGGGACCCAGGTACGCGGGCGATCCGAGCACGATCCGGACCGTCCTTGGGGTGAAGCCGGCGAGCGCGACCGACAGGTCGCCTCGCGAGCCGGCCGGGTGATCTCCCACCCGAACCCGACAGCTCACCTCGAAGGCGTCGGAGAGGCAACGCGAACTGTGACGACTCGAGCCCAGGGGCGCCACCGCGCGCCCGCGCGGACGGCCAGCACCACCAGCCACACCCTCGCCCACGTCACGGGCCAGGTCACCCAGGCCGTCAGCGGCAACGCCGGCACCGTCGCCAAGACCGGCGCCGTGCTCGCGGTGAGCAGCGGCCTGATCGCGTCCTTCGGCCTGCAGGCGGCCAGCGCCGCGCCGCACGCCCCCGAGGCCGACCCCACCACCAGCAGCGTCCCCGCCGTGGGCACCGTCGAGGCCTCCGGCGTCCCGGCGGCAGTGGTCGACGGCGTCTCCGCGGCCCCGAGCTTCGGCGAGCTGGGCTTCACCGCCAAGGTCAAGCCGAAGCCGAAGAAGAAGAAGGTCGTCGAGGTCGTCCGCCAGGCGGTGCGTGCCTCGTCCTCCGCGTCGTCCTCGTCGGAGCGCGGCAGCAGCCGGTCGAGCCGGTCGAGCGAGCGCTCCTCCGTGGGCGCCCCGGTGCACGTCAAGGCCGGCGCCCCCGGGTCCGCCGTCTTCGGTGCGGCCGTCATGCAGATCGCCGCGCGCTACGCCGGCATCGCCTACCGCTACGGCGGCACCACGCCCGCCGGCTTCGACTGTTCGGGCTACACCGGCTACGTCATGCGCCAGGTCGGCATCTCGCTGCCCCGGACGTCGAGCGCGCAGCGCGCGGCGACCCGGCGCATCTCGCGCAGCGAGGCCGTCCCCGGCGACCTGGTGTTCATGCCGGGCCACGTCGGCATCTACGCCGGCAACGGCATGATGTGGGACTCCCCGCACACCGGCGCCTCGATCAGCAAGCGCGCGATCTACTCCAGCAGCGCCACGTTCGGCCGCGTCGGCTGACCGACGTCCGCACCGCCCGCGAGGCCCGCACCTGCTCCGGCAGGTGCGGGCCTCGCGGCGTGTCGGGGTGGTGTCGCGACCGCGCCCGCCCGGCAAAGTGCGTGACCGCGCGGCCGACCTGCGCCTACCCTCGGCCTAGACCCGTCACCGGGCGGGCCTGGACGCCGTCGTGTCCCGCACGCCAGCTGGGCACCGGCGAGAGAGGGGCGCGCCGCGTGCGGACCCTGGTGCTCAACGCCGGCTACGAGCCGCTCTCGGTGGTCTCGTTCAAGCGGGCCGTCGTGCTCGTGCTCGCCGGCAAGGCGATGGTGCTGGCCGAGTCGGGCGAGCGGCTGCGCAGCGCCGACCTGACCCTGGCCACGCCGTCGGTCATCCTGCTGGTGCGCTACGTGCGCGCCCCGCGACGGCACGGGGTGTCGGTGACCCGGCGCGGGGTGCTGCGGCGCGACGGCCACCGGTGCGCCTACTGCGGCGGGGCCGCCTCGACGGTCGACCACGTGCTGCCGCGCTCGCGGGGCGGCGCCGACTCGTGGACCAACCTCGTCGGGTGCTGCCTGCGCTGCAACGGCGTCAAGGGCGACCGGACGCCGGAGGAGATGGGCTGGCAGCTGCGGGTGCGGCCGGCCGTGCCGTCGGGTGCGCTGTGGGCGCTGCGCGGGTCGGACGTCGTCGACCCGCAGTGGGCGGAGTTCCTGCAGGCCGCCTGACGCCGGTCACGCCGGGCGGGTCGCGGTGATGCCGCCGTCGACCGCCAGCTCGGCGCCGTGCACGTACCGGGCGTCGTCCGACAGCAGCCAGGCGACGGCGGCCGCCACCTCGTCCGGCGTGCCGGGCCGGCCGGCCGGCGTCCCCGCGGTCATCCGCACGACGACGTCCGAGGCGTCGTCGTTGATCGGCGTGCGGGTGGCGCCGGGCGAGACGGCGTTGACCCGCACCCCGCGCGGCCCGAACTCGGCCGCCCAGCTGCGCATCAGCTGCAGCTCGGCGGCCTTCGTCGCGGAGTACAGGCCGACGAACGCGTGGCCGACGTGCGCCATCCACGACCCGATGACGACGATCGACCCGTGCCCGCGCTCGACCATCGCGGGGGCGAGGGCGGCGGTGAGCACGTGCGGGGCGCGCACGTTCACCGCGAGCGTCGCCTCGAGGTCGTCGTCGGTCAGCGTCAGCGTGTCGACGGGCGGGCACAGGGCGGCGTCGTGCACGACGGCGTCGAGCCGGCCGCCGGCGGCCTCGGTCGCGGCCGCGGCGAACGCGCGCAGCTCGGCGGGCGCGGCGGTGAGGTCGGCGGCGACGAAGGCGGCGGACCCTCCTGCCGACCGGATGCCGGAGACGACGTCGTCGCCGCGGGCCTGGTCGCGGCCGGTGACGACGACGTGCCAGCCGCGGGCGGCCAGCATCCGGGCCGTGGCGGCGCCGATGCCGCTCGTCGAGCCGGTGACGAGGACGGTGGGGGACTGCTGGGGGGTGGTCATGCCTCCATCGCAGCCGGTGCGGCGCAGCGGCACCAGGGCACGTGCTGCCTGGTCACCGCGTGCCCACGTCGGCGTCGGTGCCGGCTCGTACGCTGAGGCGTGCCCGCCGACCGATCCGCCCTCGGGGCGTTCCTGCGCTCGCGCCGCGACCGCCTGACGCCGGCGCAGGCGGGCATCCGGGCGTTCCCCGGGCCGCGACGCGTGCCCGGGCTGCGCAAGGAGGAGCTGGCGGTGCTCGCCGGGCTCAGCCCCGACCACTACAGCCGGCTCGAGCAGGGGCGGCAGCACACCGTCACCGACGAGGTGGTCGAGGCGCTGTCGCGCGCCCTGCAGCTGGACGACGTCGAGCGGGCGCACCTGCGCGACCTGGCCGCGCCGTCGTCGCGGCGCCGGTGGGCCGGACCCGAGGCGGCGCAGCGACCCGACCCGGGCATGCTGCGGCTGATGACCTCGCTCGACCACGTGCCGGTGCTGCTGCTGGGTCGCCGCTCGGAGGTGCTGGCCCGCAACGACCTGCTCGCCGCCGTGCTGGGCGCGCCGATGCAGCCGGGGACGTCGTTCGTGCGCTGGCTGTTCCTCGACCCGGCGGCGCGCGAGCGGATCGTGAACTGGGGCGACTTCGCGGCGGCGTCCGTGGGGGCGCTGCGCTACGAGGTGGGGCGGCGGCCGGACGACCGGCGGCTGGCCGAGCTGGTGGACGAGCTGCGGGCCGGCGATCCCGACGTCGCGCACTGGTGGGACGACCAGCGGGTCACGTTCCGCACGTCGGTGAGCAAGCACCTCGCGCACCCGGTGGCCGGGCCGCTGCAGTTCGGGATCGAGTCGGTGGTGGGTCCGCACGACCCGGAGCAGCGGCTCGTCGTCTACACGGTCGAGCCGGGCTCGGTGACGGAGCAGGCGCTGCCGCTGCTGCGCAGCTGGGCTGCGGAGGGGTCCGTCAGCGCCGACGCGGCACGGCCATGACGGCGCCGCGCAGCAGCTCTCGGTAGGCCAGGTCGCTGCGCTGCACCCAGACGGCGTGGTCGCCGCCCGCGCTGATGGCGGCGATCGGGTGCGGCCGGCCCGAGCGGTCGAGCACGGCGTCGGCGACCCGCAGCTGCTCGACGGGCAGCATCCGGGCGCCTCGGGGGGCGGCAGCGGGCTCGACCCTGGTGACGGTTGCGTCGCAGTCCATGGTCTTCTCCTCGGCACGTGGGGCCCGTTCCTGGACGACGGGCACCGTTCGCGTGCGGTTCACCCAGCATGGACTCGGCGTCCGGAAGACGTGGCCGCGCCACGCGGTTGTCACCCGCATGAACGAACCGCTGCAGGTCGAGATCTGGTCGGACGTCGTGTGCCCCTGGTGCTACATCGGCAAGCGCCGCTTCGAGTCGGCCGTGGCATCGACCGGTCTGCCCGTCGAGGTGACCTGGCGCTCGTTCCAGCTCGACCCGGACGCGCCGCGGCAGGACGGCGCCGACGTCGCCACCCACCTGGGGTCGCGCTACGGCGGCGGCCGCGAGGCCGGGCTGGCGATGGTGCAGCGCGTGCAGGAGGTCGCGGCGGGCGAGGGGCTCGACTTCCACCTCGACCGAGCGCACCGGGCCAACACCGTCGACGCCCACCGGCTGCTGCACCTGGCGCAGCTGCACGGCGTCCAGGACGCGCTGAAGGAGGCGATGCTCGACGCCTACTTCGTGCAGGTGCTCGACGTGAACGACCGTGCGGTGCTGCTGGGGCTGGCCGAGGGCGCAGGGGTGCCTCGCGACGAGGCCGAGCAGGTGCTGGCGAGCGACCGGTTCGCGGACGACGTCCGGCGCGACCAGGAGGAGGCCGCCGCGCTCGGCGCGAACGGCGTCCCGTTCTTCGTGCTCGACCGGCGGTTCGGCGTGAGCGGCGCGCAACCCGCCGAGCTGTTCGAGCAGGCGCTGCGTCAGGCGTGGGACGCTCGCACCCCCGCACTCGTCACCCCGCTCGCCACCGCCTCGGCGACCGCCGACGCCTGCGGCCCCGACGGCTGCTGACACCTCGAGGAGTGCACCGGATGGCTGACTGGAACGACAGCGTGATCGCCGAGTTCAGGGCGAACCACGGGCGCGTCGGAGGCAACTTCGAGGGGGCGCCGCTGCTGCTGCTGCACACGACTGGAGCGCGCACCGGGGCCGAGCGAGTCAGCCCGATGATGTACCTGCGCGACGGCGACCGGTACCTCGTGTTCGCCTCGTACGCGGGGCGCGACGAGAACCCGGCCTGGTTCCACAACCTGGTCGTGCACCCCGACGCCGCCATCGAGGTCGGTGACGACACGATCACCGTGCGCGCCACCGTGCTCGACCGCGCCGAGCGCGACGAGAAGTACGCCGAGCAGGCGCGGCTCTACCCCGGGTTCGCGGAGTACGAGCGCAAGACCGAGCGGGTCATCCCGGTCGTGGCGCTGACCCCCGTCGCGTGAGGCTGCTGCGGGTGCGGCCCGCGGCGGTGGTGCTGGTCGCCACGCTGGTCGACGCCGTCGCCTGGGCAGTCGGCGGCGCCGCGCTCGACTGGGTGTCGGCGCTGCTGTTCGGCCCCGTGCTGCGGTTCGGGCTGCTGTGGCTGCTGCTGGTCCGCCGGCAGCGCATCGGGTGGCACCTGCTGTGGCTGTTCTGGGTCGGTGACCTGCTGACCGTGCGACCCGCCTTCGACACGGCGGTGGGGCTCGGGGTCGTGGCCGCCCTGTCGGTGGTCGTCCAGGCCGTGGCGCTCGCGTCGCCGACGCTGCGCAGCGCCGGCCGCGGACGGTCCGCGCCGGCTCGCTCGTCGCGCCGGGGTGGCTAGTCGCGGCGGGCAGCTTGCTCGCGCATCGCCTGCACCTCGCGGCGCAGTGCACGCACCTCGGCCGCCAGCTCGTCCATCTGGTCGCCGGTGCGGTCCTCGGCGGCCTGCACCTCGGACAGCCGGTCGACGAACCAGGACGCCAGCGCCGCCGTCACCACGCCGACCAGCGCGATGCCGGTGACCATCAGGCCCACCGCGACCGCCCGCCCGGCCGCCGTCACCGGGAACCGGTCGCCGTAGCCGACCGTCGTCACCGTGGTGACCGCCCACCACGACGCGTCGGCAAAGCCCTCGATGTTCGCGCCCGGCCGCCCGCGCTCGGCGTCCAGCACCGCCAGCGCCGCCACGAACCCCACCACCGCCACCGTCGCGACGACGCTCGCGACGACCCGCCCGCGTGCGAACGCCCCGCCCCGACGTCCGAGCACGCTCAGCGCCACCACCACCCGCAGCGCGCGCAGCGGTCGCAGCATCGGCAGCGCCAAGGTGACGACGTCGACCCAGTTGCGCCGCAGGAACCGCAGCCTGTCGTCGCTCAGCGACACCCGCACCGCCAGGTCGACCGCGAACGCCACCCACACCAGCACCGTGACGACGTGGCACGCCGTCCGCCCCCAGCCCGGCAGGTCCGGCTGCAGGATCGGCCACGCGTACGCCGCCAGGAACGCGACGGCAGCCCCGACCAGCGGCCCGTCGGCGTGGTCCTCCCAGCGCTCGCGGCGGGTGTCGGGCACGGCCGAGACGCTACCTGGCTGCGGTCAGGTGCACCGTGTGACGGTCGCTCAGGACGTCGCGCAGCTGCTCGGTCAGCGCCACCCGGGCGCCGGTGCTCCGCCGCCGACCAGCTTGAAGCTCGGGCAGGGACAGGTCGGGTAGTACGAGCAGACGGACGCCGACCCGGACACCCAGGCGTGGTCGCGGCGCGCGTGACCGCACCGGATGCACCGCAGTGCACCGACGAGGCGTCGCAGCACGATCAGCGCGCCTCGCAGGCCACGCCGTCGTGATCGGCGTCGAGGCGGGAGTTGGCCCTGATCGCCGCCTTGTAGATCTTGGTGCTCACCTTGAAGCTCGTCACCGGCTTGGAGTGCCCGCGCACCTTGTCGTGAGCGCCCTTCTTGCCCACACCGTGCTCGTACGTCTTGTGGAACGCGGTGCAGTTCTTGTACTTACCGGTCGCCGCCTCGGCGGTGCTGCTGCCGGCCACCAGGCTGGCGGCCGAGAGGGCGACGATCGCGGCGAGGGAGGCGGTGCGGGTGCGGCGCATGGGTCGCATGCTCTCAGCGGCGTGCTGCTCACGTCTGCCGAACGCAACAGTTTGAAGTGCCCCCGACAGGAATCGAACCTGCGACACAGGGTTTAGGAAACCCTTGCTCTATCCCCTGAGCTACGGGGGCCGGGGAGCGGCTGACGCCGCCGGACCACGGTACCCGACCGGGCGCCCGAGCCCTGCTCGGTCCGCGGCCGGCCCCGGGTGCGCGACCGCCGAGGGGGCTGGGACACTCTCCGCGTGACCGTGATCGACGACGTGGTGGAGCGCAACCGGCGCTATGCGGAGACCTTCGACAGCCGGGGCCTCGGTGCGCCGCCCGTGCGCCAGCTCGCCGTCGTCACCTGCATGGACGCGCGCATCGACGTGCTCGCGGCGCTCGGCCTCGACCTGGGTGACGCGAACGTGCTGCGCAACGCCGGCGGGGTGGTCACCGAGCGCGAGCTGCACGACCTCGTGGTGAGCCAGCGCAAGCTCGGCACCCGCGAGATCATGGTCGTGCTGCACACCCGCTGCGGCATGCGGACCTTCACCGACGACGAGCTGCGCGACGAGGTGGCGGCCGAGACCGGCGCCCGTCCCGAGTGGACGGCGTTCCGGTTCGGGCAGGTCGAGGACGACGTGCGCAAGTGCGTCACCGCCGTGCGCGAGTACGAGCCGCTGCCGCACCGCGAGAGCATCCGCGGGTTCGTGTACGACGTCGACACGGGCCTGCTGACCGAGGTCGAGTGACCGGTTGTCCACAGGGCGCTGCACGCTGTTTCGCGCGGTGAGGGCGTTCGGCTAGCGTCCCGTACATGGGGCAACTGTGTTCGAGGGGTTCGTTCGGCGTCGTGGCGCTGGCCGCGGTGATGTCACTGTCCGCGTGCGGTGACGACGACGCACCGCAACCGGCGCACACGTACGCGATCCCGACGCCTGGTCCGACCAGCAGTACGCCTGTCACGAGCGGCCCGAGCGCCACGCCGACGCCCGGACCGGTCCCTGCGGCCGCTCGAGCGGACAGCGAGGCCGGCGCGAAGGCGTTCGTGCGGTTCTACTTCGACCGGTTGAACATGGCGGTGCGCTATCCAGAGGGCGCCTGGCTACAAGGTCTGGCGACAGCGAATTGCCGCTTCTGCCGCTCGAACGACGACGTGCAGGCTGACCTTCGGCGCCGTCATCTGCACGTACGAGCGGACGTCTTCTCTGTGCCTGGGATCGAGCCACTGCCGTTCAGCACGAGGGTCGATAGGGCCTTCCAGATCACGGTCATCGAGAAGGGCGCGGTCATCGTCAATGCGCAGGGGAACGTGACGAAGCGTGAGCCCGACGACGGCGAGTGGGCCGAGATCCTCGTGACACGACGGGCCGGGGCCTGGCTGGTCGACGACTTCCGAGAGATCAAGCCATCATGAGGCTTGTACTGGTGGGCATCCTGCTTGCGCTCACGGCACCCCTCGGTGCACTTCGAGCCTCAGCGGGCGACCACGCCGCCGTCGGGTACCACCAGCGTCATGAGGGCGGTGGCGGGGCAAGGCTCGACGTCCTCCGATCGGGCCCCCCTGCTCGTGGCGCTCCCCCCGGCACGGCTCACCCGATGCACAAGAACGGTCACCGGAGAACGTCCCGCGTCGAGCGTCTGAGCCTCTTGAGCTGCGGTTCGAACAACCCGAACCGGCCGCAGGCATTGCAGCTCTCGTGTTGGGAGGCCCAGCACGGGTGTGAGGTGTTCGGTCGAGCGGGCGAGGTCAGCCGTTGGGTGTGGGCGCGCGATGTCGACGCGACGGGCGCGGCCACCCCATGGCGCCTGACCGGTCGCACGGCGTGTGGTGCGGAACCCGATGACGGCCCTGTGCTGACCGCGGCAATCGTGGCGCGGGAGTTCCGGCGGTTGGACTTCGCGCGCGCGAGGGTGGCGTCGGACCCGACGGGGCGGGGTGAGCTGGCGACGTTGGTGAACCTGCAGACGTACTTCCGGGTCGAGTGGCCGGCGCGGGGGGTGCGTCCGGGGCAGGCGGTGACGCGGCGCCTGCTGGGGCACCGGGTGCGGCTGGAGCCGTCGGCGGTGTGGTTCGACTACTCCTACGGGGAGGGTGGTGGGTCGGGGCGCACGTCGAGCGCGGGTGGTCGGGCACCGAGCGGTGGGGTGTCGCACGTGTACCGCGACCGTGGGGTGCGGCAGGTGCGGGTCGACACGCGGTACGGGGGCAGGTTCAGCGTCGACGGCGGGGCGTGGCAGGACGTGCCGGGTGGGGTGACGGTGCGCGGCGTCTCGGTGCCGTTGCACGTCTACCAGGCGCGCAGCGTGCTGGTAGACGAGCCGTGCCGGCGCCGGTCCGACATCGGCTGCGCCGGGTGGTCAGGGTGAGGTCGACGAGTCGGCGAACGGGTCGGCGTACGCCTCGACCTCGGTCGCCTTCGCCGACAGCCACACCGCCGACCCCGGCCGCAGCGCGAGGTCTGCCACGGCGGACGGCGTGACGTCGACCAGCACCGAGGGTGCGCCCTCCACCTGGAGCCGCACGCGGTCGCCCAGCGGTTCGAGGCTCGCCACCGTGCCCTGCCACACGTTGCGGGTGCTCAGACCCTCCGGGTGGCCGGTGTGCACGGTCACGGCCGAGGGTCGTAGCACCACGAGCACCCGGCCGACCGCGGGCGCTGCCGACACGAGCGTGCCGCCACCGTCCAGCCGCACCGCGCCCGGCTCGGATTCGTCAGAGACGCTGCCGCGCAACAGGTTGAGGCCGAGCAGTCGCGCGACGTAGTCCGTTGCTGGTCGGCGCGACACCTCGGCCGGCGAGCCGTCCTGCACGACCCGGCCGTCCTCGATGACGAGCAGCCGGTCGGCCAGCACCATCGCCTCCACCGGGTCGTGCGTCACCACCAGCACCGGGCCGTCGAACGCGCGCAGGTGGCGCTGCAGCCGAGACCGCACGTCCATCCGGGTGCGGGCATCGAGCGCGGCGAGCGGCTCGTCGAGCAGCAGCAGGCGCGGGTCGGCCGCCAGCGCACGGGCCAGCGCCACCCGCTGGGCCTGACCACCCGACAGCTGCGACGGGCGCCGAGCGGCCAGCTCGACCAGGTCGAGGTGCTCGAGCCACTGCAGCGCAACGGTTCTGGACGCAGCGCGGCCCGCGCCGGCCGAGCGAGCGGCGAACCCCACGTTGTCGCGCACGTCGAGGTGCGGGAAGAGCCGGTGGTCCTGGAAGACCAGCCCCACCGGCCGAGCCTCGGCCGGCACCGCCGACCCGCCGTCGTCGAGCAGCTGCCCGCCCAGCAGCAGCCGACCCGAGTCCAGCCGCTCGAGCCCGGCCAGGGCACGCAGCAGCGTCGTCTTGCCCGCGCCGTTCGGTCCGAGCAGCGCCACCACCTGCCGCGCAGGTACCGACACCGACAGCCGCAGCTCGAACGAGCCGCGACGCACCACGACGTCGTCCAGCTCGAGCCCCGCCGCGATGTCGGGCCGCACGTCCGTCATGCGTGCCCACCGGGCAGCCAGCGGTCGCGCAGCAGGGCCAGCACGGCGACCGACACCACGAGCAGCACGAGCGAGAGCGCGATCGCGGCGCTCGGGTCGGTCTCGAGCGCCAGGTAGACAGCGAGCGGCGTGGTCTGCGTGCGGCCGGGGAAGCTGCCGGCGAAGGTGATCGTCGCGCCGAACTCACCGAGCGCACGGGCCCAGCTGAGCACCGCGCCGGCCACCAGCGACGGCGCGACGAGGGGCAGCGTCACCCGCCGGAACACCGTCAAGCGCGAGGCGCCGAGCGTGGCAGCGGCCTCCTCGAAGCCGCGGTCCGCCGCGCGGAACGCGCCCTCGACAGTCACCACCAGGAACGGCATCGCGACGAACGTTTCGGCGACGACGACGCCCGCGGTGGTGAAGGGCAGGGTCACCCCGGTCCAGTCGTCGAGCAGCCGCCCCACCACGCCGGCCCGGCCGAACGCCAGCAGCAGCGCCACGCCGCCCACCACCGGCGGCAGCACGAGCGGCAGCGTCACCAGCGCCCGCAGCAGCGACGTGCCGGGCACGCGCGACCGCGCCAGCACCCACGCCAGCGGGACGCCGAGCACCACCGACAGCCCGGTCGCCGACGACGCGCACACCAGCGACAGCCGCAGCGCCTGCGCGACCGACTCGTCGGCGAGCAGCCGCGGTAGCCCCCGCCACGGTGCGCGCACGAGCAACCCCACCAGCGGCAGCAGCAGGAACAGCACCGCGACCAGCGCCGGCACACCGAGCGGCCAGGGCACCGACCCGTCGGGCGAACGGCGGCGTCGAGGCGACGAGCGGGGGAGGGTGCGACGGCCCCGCGCGGCGGACGGCGCGTCGACGGGCGACGGGACCTGACTCACGGCGCGCTGAAACCGGCTTGCTGCAGCGCCTTCGTGCCCTCGACCGACAGCACCAGCTCGCGGAAGGCCCTGGCGGCCACGGGGTTCGGGGCCTTTGACAGCACGGCGATCGGGTAGGCGGTCGAGGCGTTCACGTCGGCGGGGATCGGGACGCCGCGCACCTTCGCGCCGGCGGCACGGACGTCGGTCACGTAGACCACGCCGGCGTCGACCTCGCCGAGCTGCACCTTGGCGAGCACCGACTTCACGTCGACCTCCTCGGTGACCGGCTGCACGGCGAGCTGGGCCTTCGCGAAGACCGCGGCGGCGGTGGCGCCGCAGGGCACCTGGGCCTGACACAGCGCCACCTTCACCCCCGGCCGCGCGAGGTCGGCGAGCGTCGTCACCTGGCCCGGGTCCGCCGGGGGCACCGCGATCTCCATCGCGTTCTGCGCGAACGTCGTCGGCCCGACTGCCGCACCGGCCGAGACCACGGTGTCCATGGTCGTCGGGGAGGCGGCCGCGAAGACGTCGGCGGGAGCGCCGTTCACGATGCTGCTGGCCAGGCCGCTGCTCGGGCCGAAGCTGAACACGACCTTCGTGCCCGGGTGCGCCCCCTCGAAGTCGGCGCCCAGCTCGGTGAACGTCGCCTGCAGCGAGGCCGCGGCGAACACGCCGACGGTGCCGCGCACCGCGTCCCCGGACGACGCGCCGGAGGACGCGGTCGGACCCGAACCGCACGCGGCCAGCGCCCCGCAGGCGGCGAGCGCGAGGGCGGCGAGGGGAACGCGACCGCGCCCCGTGGGACCGGCCCCCCGTCGTCGGCGAGGGCCGGGCGCGGGCTCCCCACGGCGGGGCGGCGGCGGCGCGGCGCCTCGGCGCCGAGGCGCCACCGAGACCGACACCGCGGGCCGGCCGTCGACCTGCCGGCGGGGCCTCAAGGGACCGGCACCTCGACGACGACGTTCGTCGACTTCACGGCCGCGACGGCGAGGACGCCGGGTTCGAGCCCCAGCTCGTCGGCGGCCTCGCGGCTCATCAGCGACACCACGCGGTGCGGGCCGCACTGCAGCTCGACCTGCGCCATCACGCCGTCGCGCTGCACCCGGGTGACGAGGCCGGTGAACCGGTTGCGGGCCGACTCCGACGCGACCGGCCGGGCGGGGGGTCGCTCGGCCGAGGCGGCGACCTCCTGGGCCAGCCGGGCCAGGTCGCCGCCGTCGACGACGCGCCGTCCGCCGTCGTCGGTGCCCGCGGTCAGGCGGCCGGAGTCGATCCAGCGCCGCAGCGTGTCGTCGCTGACGCCGAGCAGCTGCGCGGCCTCGCGGACCCGGTACGTCGTCACCCGGGCAGGATACGGCCAGAGAACCGCAGGTGCGGGGGAAAACGGCCGGATCGACCCGCAGGCGCGGCGTTCAGTCGCCGCGCACCTGCGTGGGGACGGCGAGCGCGACCGGTCGCACGTGCGCGTCGGCGAACGCGTCGGCGTCCATCGGGCGCCCGTGCAGGTAGCCCTGCGAGACGTCGGCGCCGAGCGTGCGCAGCAGCGCGAGCGTCGCGTCGTCCTCGACGCCCTCGGCCACCAGGTGCAGCCCGAGGGTGTGGGCGAGGTCGACGGTGTTGCGCACGATCGCCGCGGCCCGGGGATCGTCGACGACGCCGCGGACGAACGAGCGGTCGAGCTTGAGCTCGGCGGCGGGCAGGTCGCGCAGGTAGGCGAGCGAGGAGTACCCGGTGCCGTAGTCGTCGATGCTGACGCGCACGCCCAGCCGCTCGAGCGCGGTCGCGGCCCGCAGACTGGTGCGCGGGTCGTGCATGAGCTCGCTCTCGGTGATCTCGACCTGCAGCGCCGACCCGTCGAGCTTGAACTCGTCGAGCAGGCCCTCGACGAGCGGCACCAGCTTGGGGTCGGCCAGCGACGCCGCCGACACGTTGACGGAGACGACGAGCCGGTCGTGGCCGGGCACCCGGCGCCAGGTGGCTGCGTGGTCGAGCGCCTGCGACATGACGTTGTGGGTGATCGCGAACATCAGGCCGTGTCGCTCGGCGAGCGGCAGGAACTCGTCGGGCGTCAGCGGTCCGTGCTCGGGGTGCAGCCAGCGCACCAGGGCCTCGGCGCCGACCAGCGTGCGGCCGTCGGCGACCGCGACCTGCGGCTGGTAGTGCACCACGAGCTGGTCGGTGTAGACGGCGGTGCGCAGCTGCTCGACCAGCTCGAGCTGCCGGCGACGCTCGTCGTCTGCGGACGGCTCGTAGCGCCCCACGCCGCCACCGCGCTGCTTCATCTCGTACATCGCGACGTCGGCCCGGTGCAGCAGGCTGGTGCCGGCGGGTCCGTCGTCCGGCGTGACGGTGACGCCGACGGACGAGCGCAGGTGCACCCGCCCCTCCTCGAGCTCGAAGGGCGGCGTGAGCTCGGCGGCGATGCGCCGGATGCGGGCCATCGTCTCGTCGGTGGGCAGCTCGCGCAGCAGCACCGCGAACTCGTCGCCGCCGAGCCGCACCGCCAGCTCGTCGGGCCGGACGGCGGACCGCAGCCGGGCGCCCACCTGCCGCAGCAGCTCGTCGCCGGCGGCGTGCCCGTAGCTGTCGTTCACGTCCTTGAACCGGTCGAGGTCGAACAGCGCGAGCCCGGCGGTGCGGGCGCTCTCGCTGCGGGCCAGCTCCTGCACCAGGGCGCGGCGGTTCGCCAGGCCGGTGAGCTCGTCGCTCTCGGCCTGGCGGCGGGTGTCGTTCAGGGTCGTGACGTTGCGGAAGACGGTGCCGAGCTTGAACAGCGTGAACAGCAGGCCGCTGCAGGCCACGACGGCGACCTCGCGGGGCACCAGGTCGAAGGCGCACGCCACCAGCAGGCAGGCGTTCACGACCGAGAAGATGGTCGGCGACAGCTGGGTCGCGAGCCGGCCCTCGTCGCGCCGGACGACGGCGCTCGGGGTGGGCAGCGTCGACGCCGCGCCGAGCAGCAGCAGCACGCAGACCTGCGCGCCCGCCGTCAGCAGGTGCGCGCCGAGCGGCCCGAGGTGGTCGTCGGCGGGCAGCACCGCGGGCGCCATGGCGACGAGGGTGAACAGCAGGTAGGCGATGGCGCTGGCGATCATCCGCAGGTCGCGCAGACCGCCGCCGAGGAACATGCCGGTCACCGCGAACACCGCGAGCAGCAGGGTCGCCGACGGTGCGACGAGCAGCGCGAACGCCGTCGACATCGGCACGCCGACGGTCTCGGCGAGCGGGCGGGCGGCCAGCGCCCAGGCGAGCGCCGTCATGGTGACGACCCCGCCGAGCATGTCGAGCGCCGCATAGGCGAGCACGCTGCGCAGCCGCTGCCGCAGCAGGGCCAGCGCGCCGACGTACCAGAGGGTGCACCCGGCCAGGGCGCCGACGAGCGTGCTCGCGCCGGGCGCCGTCACACCGGGTGCGGCCGCGAGCGAGGGCAGGTCGGTGACGACCAGCAGCAGCGAGCCGGCGGCCAGCGGCGCCCACACCTGCTGCTCACGACGTCCGGACCGGTGCCACAGGACGGCGAGCATGCCGAGGCCCTGCACGCCGGCGAGCAGCGCGAGCCCCAACGGCTCGTCGCGCGCGCCCGTGACCAGCAGGATCAGGCCGGCGCACAGCGCAGCAGCCGTCACCCGGACGGCGAGCCGCCCGCGGTCGGAGGTCCTCACCGTGCGTGCATCGTCACGTGCGGCGCCGTCCTCGACCGCCGCGACGGGACGTCACACGGGTGGCTCAGCGCAGGTCGGAGGCGGGGAACGGCGGGCGTGCGTCGAAGCGGCTCGAGAGCCGGCCGGCGGTGCGCCAGACGCGGGCCACGACGTCGCGGTCGGCCTCGGTGACGAGGTTGCCCATCAGCCGCAGTGCGAGGGTCATGAGCGGCCGCGAGCGCATGCCGACCGGCCCCGCCGCAGGCAGCAGACCGGGCACGGTGAGCAGCCCGGCGAGCCGACGGGCGATGGAGAACGACTCACCCAGGTGACCGCGCAGCATCGCGGGCCACGCCGGGTCGAGGTCGTCGCCGCCGACCAGCAGCTCGGCGAGCATCCGGCCGGTCTCGAGGCCGTAGTCGATGCCCTCGCCGTTGAGCGGGTTCACGCACCCGGCGGCGTCGCCGACGAGACCCCAGTTGCGCCCGGCCACGCCGCTCACCGCGCCGCCCATGGGCAGCAGCGCGCTCGACGCCGCCCGCACCTCGCCGTCGAGGGCCCACTCCTCGCGACGCTGCCGCACGTACACGTCGAGCAGCCGGCGCAGCGGGACGTCGGCCGGGCGCCGGGCGGTGGCCAGCGTGCCGACGCCGACGTTCACCTCGCCGTCGGCCAGCGGGAACACCCAGCCGTACCCGCTGAGCAGGTCGTCGTGCTCGTCGCGCAGCTCGAGGTGCGAGCTGATCCACGGGTCGCTGCTGCGCCCGGACCGGACGTACGCGCGGATCGCCACGCCGTACGCGGTGTCGCGGTGCCACTCGCGGCCGAGCACCCGGCCCAGCTGCGAGCGCGCGCCGTCCGCCACGACCAGCCGGCGGCAGCCGACGACGAAGCGCTCTCCGCGCCGCTGGAAGACGACCCCCGTCACCCGGTCGCCGGCGCGCTCGACGTCGACCGCGCGGGCGTCGTCGAGCGGGGTGGCGCCGCTGTCGAGGGCGACCTGCCGCACGGTGGCGTCGAGCTCGACCCGCGGCACCGCGCTGCCGTGCGCCGGCAGGGTTCCGCCCGGCCACGGCAGGTACAGCTGCTGCCCGAACCCGGCGGCGCGCAGCCCCCAGTTCACGGAGCGGCCGCTCAGCCAGTCGCCGAGGCCGAGGTGGCGCAGCTCGGCGACGGCGCGCGGGGTGAGCCCGTCGCCGCACGCCTTGTCGCGGGGGAAGGTCTGGCGGTCGGCGAGCACGACGTCGAGGCCGGCGCGGGCCGCCCAGGCCGCGGCCGCCGACCCGGCCGGCCCGGCTCCCACGACGAGGACGTCGGTGCTCGACGGCGCGCTGCTCACCCGCCAAGTGTCCCGCGCGCCCGGCGTGTCGCTCGCACCGGGCGCGATCCGGCCGATTCGTCCGGTTGCCGTGCAGCAACCGGCGAGGCCCGCTCGGACGGCCGGTTGCCCGATCCGGCGACGGGATCCGTCGTCCGTCACCCGTTCAAGTGCCGAGATCCTCCGGACCCGCCGGTCGACCGCACCAGTTCTTGACTTCTGCTTGACCTCTCAACCGCCGCTCAGCATGCTTGACGACGACGGTGTGCACCGCTTGCCCCCCCTGCGCGGTGCACACCGTCAACCACGTCCGGGCCTCCCGCGGGGTCACAGCGGCGCCGACTACCTTTGGGTCGGTGACCGACCCCGCCGAGCAGCCGCCCGAGCCCACGCGCGACCGGCTCGTCGCCGACGCGGTGCGGGGCTGGCAGGCCGTCGGCACCGACCCGCTGCTGCGCTTCCGCGACCTGCCGTCCGGCACGCTCGACCTCACCCACGCCCACCCGAGCGGGCTGGCGATGCTCTTCGCGGGGCGGCCCACGCGGCTGTCCGGCCTGGTCCGCGAGCCCGGGTCGCTCGCCGACGCCCGCCGCCGGGCGCGCGCCGTCCGGGCCCGAACCCTCGAGCTGTCGGAGCGCCACGGCATCGCCGCCGGCTGGCTGGCCGTCGGCACCGCCACCTGGGACGTCGCCGACGCCCACGCGTCCGCGGCGCCCGTGCTGCTGCGCCCGTGCGTGCTGCGGCCGCGCGGCAGTGCGGGGGAGGACTACGACGTCGACCTCGCCGGGGCCGCCGTGCTGAACCCCGCGCTGGTCCGGCACCTGGCCGACGACCACGGCATCGAGCTCGACGCCGACGCCGTCGCCGCGCTGGCCGTCACCGACGAGGGCTTCGACCCCGCGCCCGTGCTCGCGCACGTCGAGCGCACCTGCCAGGGGCTGCCCGGCCTGCGGGTCGAGCACCGCCTGGTCATCGGCACGTTCGCCGACGTGGTCGCGCCGGTGGTGCACGACCTGCAGCGGCTCGGCCCCCGGCTCGCCGCGCACGACGTCGTCGCCGCGCTGGCCGGCGACGCCTCGGCCCGTGAGGCGCTGCAGCGGCCCGCGCCCGAGCCCGCCGGCGACCGCGACCCGGCGTCCGAGCACCTGGTGCTCGACCTCGATGCGTCGCAGCAGGACGTCGTCGAGGCCGTGCTCGCCGGGGGTCATCGCGTCGTCGAGGCGCCGGCCGGCACCGGCGGCACCCAGCTGGTGGCGGCGCTCGCGGCCGCGCTCGCGGCCGACGGGCGGCGCACGCTCGTCGTCGCGGAGCAGCGGGTGGCCCTCGACCGCGTGCTGCAGCGGCTGAGCGCCATCGGGCTCGACGGCGCCGTGCTCGACCTGCGCGACGGTGCCGGGGC
>NZ_BAAHBM010000061.1:0-21523 GCF_054776675.1 Angustibacter aerolatus | reverse complement strand
TGGCGAGCAGCGCCGGCGTGCCGGCGGCGGCGACCGCGTCGAGGGCGGTGCCGGTGCGCACGTCGTGGTGGCCGACGTGCCCGTGCTCGTGCGCGACGACCAGGTCGACCTCGCGGGGCGACGCGCCGCGCAGCAGGGTGTCGTAGACGACGAGGCGCCGGGTGCCGCCCAGGCCCGACACGTAGGCGTTCTCGGCGGTGGTGCGGCGCGAGGCGTCGGCGACGAGCACGTCGCGGATCGGCACCCCCGCGCGGTCGGCGAGCTGCAGCAGCTGCGTGCGCTGCGGTCCGGCGGCGAGCGGCCGGAAGTGGTTGGCGAGCGGCTCGACGAGCACCGGGTACAGCGCCGACCCCGCGACGGCGAGCACCGCCGCCAGGACCGCGGCGGGCGCCCACCACCACGTCCGCCACCGGCGGGCCAGCGCGACGCCCAGCAGCAGCAGGAGCGCGGTGACGACGGCGGTGACCGCCCACGAGCGGACGACGTCGACCACCCAGCCGCCCCAGTGCTGGGTCGAGAGCCCGTACCGGCGCAGCACCCGCTCGGCGGCGACGCTGCACGGCAGGCCCACGACGACCGGCGCCAGGCTGAGCACCAGCACGCCCGCCACCACCTGCACCGGCCAGCCGCCGGGCAGCCGGCGCCCCAGCGCGCCGACGACCCGCGCCCCGGCACCCGAGAGGCCGAGCCACACCACGACGGCGAGCTGCAGCAGCGTGCGCGGGTAGGTCCACACCCGCAGGTCGGCGTGGAAGGCGGTGTCCCGGGCGAGCTGCCCGGCCGTGAAGTCCGACAGCGGCAGCGGGCGGACGGTGGGTGCGCCCGCGCCCAGCACCGACCACGGCACGAGCACCGCGGCCAGCACCATGAGCAGCACCAGCAGCACGCCGAGCACCGCGACCGGGGCCCAGCGGGCGGCCCGGCCCTGGTCCGATCGCGGTGCCTGCCTCACGCGGCGAGGGTGCGCAGGTACCGCACCCACACGGTGGTGAAGCGGCGCTCGCTGGTCCCCAGCTGCGAGCGGAACGCCGCCTCGAGCTGCTGGTCGGGGTGCGTGTCGCCGTGGTCGGGGGCGGTGGCCGCAGCCCGGTAGAGGTCGACCAGCCGCTGCTCGCCGTAGGTGTCGGCCAGCAGGGCGCAGGCCAGGTACGCGGCCGAGTACGACGGTGCGATCGTCGTCTGCTCGGGGTCGAAGTCGGCGGCGTCCGGCAGCGCCTTCGGTCCCCTGCCGGCGCGCACCAGCGCCAGCACGTCGTCCGACGCCGCGCGGCGCGAGACGCCGGTGCCGCGGTACCCGACGTAGTCGGCGAAGCCCTCCGACAACCAGATCGGCACCGTCGACGTCGTCGACGCCCGGACGGCGACGTGCGTGAGCTCGTGGGTGAGCACCACGCGGCGGCCGATCGGACCCAGGCGGGCGAAGGCCGACGGGTTCACCACCACCCGGTCGTTGTGCTCGCGCGCCCGGGCGGCGGGCGTGCCACCCAGGTCGCCGGTGGTCACGGCGGCGACCTGCGACAAACCGCTCGTGCCACGCAGCAGCAGCCGGCCGAACTCGCGCTGCGTGCGCGGTGCCAGCACCACGACCCGGCGCGGCCACGAGCCGCCCCACAGCCGACCCACCCGCTGCACGGCACGGTCGGCCTCGGCCGCGTCGTCGCGCAGCGCGCCCTCGGACGCGGTGCCCAGCACCAGCACGTGGTCGCCGCGGACCACCCGCACCCGTCCGAGGTCCCACGGCTGCGGCGCGCTGCCGCCGTCGGTGTCGCCGGCCAGCACCCAGCCGGAGGCGCGCTGCACCACGGTGAGGTACTGCTCGGCATAGGACGGGCTGGTGTCGAAGCCCCGCAGCCGGTGGCCGACCAGCACCCGCGCGACCCACGCCGGCCCGCCGAGCTCGGCCCGACGGGACGCCGACAGCGTGCCGCCGGTGCCCGTCACGCGGTAGGTCCAGTCGGCGAAGGGCACGTCGCGCAGGTTGCCGAACACGGTGCGCTGACGATCGCGGAAGCCGCGCTCGCCCGGGTCGACGGTGGCCAGCCAGGTCGCCGCGTCGTGCTCCAGCACGGCGGTCCGACGCTTCGCCAGCAGCGCCCGCAGCGCCTGCGTGCGCTCGGCCTCGCTCTGCCCGCTCGCGGCGTCCAGACCCGTGCGCGCCGGTGCCGCCAGCGAGCCGTCGGTGGTCACGGAGACGGTCGGGGTCGCCCCCTGCCCGGCGGGAGCTCGGTCGCCGGCCCGGTGCCCGGCCACCACGGTGGCCACCACCGCGAGGGCGACCAGACCGCTCGTCAGGCCCAACGCACCGGCCGTGCCCCGACCGCGTCGGTGCCGGTGCGGCGACCGACCCGAGGCCGGAGCGGACGGCGGGCCGGGCGGCTCGTGCGCACCAGGGTGCGGCACGCCGGGCCCGCCGTCGAGGGGCGCGCGCGGCGTCCCGTCGTCCGTCGCGCTCACGCCGTCATCGTAGGTGGCGGCGCGAGCCGACGTGGCCGGACGGACGCACCGCTCAGCCGGTGGCCCGGCGCAGCCGCAGCGGGGGCACCAGGCCCGAGCCGGCCAGCGCCCCGATCGCGGCCTGCTCGGCCCGGTCCAGCTCGACGCCCTCGGGGGGCGCACCCAGCAGCACCGTCACGACGCAGTCGCCGCACGCCCGGCCCCGCACCTCGCAGCCGTCGCAGTCGATGTGCACGGCGATCACCTCCGTCCCGTCGGCCGGCGGGGTGCCGGCCTGTCCTGACGGACGCTAGAGGGAGGGTCCGACAACCGGCACCGACCGGCTGCGGCAGGCCCCCGGCGGGGTCCGCTCAGCTGTCCCAGGTCGGGCTGAGCACCACCAGGCCGGCGCGGCGCACGTGCCGGTCGAGACGCAGCGACAGCGACCGGTTCGTGACCGTGGTCACCGCCTCCGCGCCCAGGGCGTGGGCGACCCGCACCACCAGGGCCCCGACGTCGGGCTTGCCCTCGACCGCGGTGTCGACGACCACGGCGTCCGGCGCCAGGCGGCGGACCTCCGCCAGCAGCGCGACCCCGTACGTCTCGGCCGGTGACCTGGTGACCCACACCAGGCGGAACGGCACCGGGGGGCGGTGCAGGAACGCCAGCGCCGGCCCGATGCCCGACCCGGTGGCCAGCACGACGACCGAGGAGAACATGCGGGTCGCCGGGCCGGTCGCCGGGCCGGGCAGGCTGCGCATCCACAGCGCGCCGGGCGGGGCGTCGATCAGGTCCGACGTCCAGTCGCCGGCGCGGGCCACGACGAACCGCCAGCCCGGACCGCCGTCGCCGTCGACGTTCACGAACGAGTGCCGCTGGCCGAACGGCGTCCGCGACCACTTGGTGGCCGACGGGCCGGGCCACGGCCGGCCGTCTGCGCGCCGGATCAGCGCGACGTGCCCCGACGGCGTCGTGACCTCGACCGGCACCCGTCGCACCGTGAACAGCGGATAGAGCACGAGCGCCGCGACCACCACCGTCTTGACCCACACCGCCGGGCCGGCCGTCGGCAGGGCCGCGACCTCGGCCCACAGCAGGACGGCGAGCACGGGCGGCGCGCCGACGTGCACCAGGTCGAACAGGTCGTGTCGCCGGCGACGCAGCGCGGGCAGCGAGGTGACGACGAGCAGCAGCTGGACGACGAGCGGCGCGGCGGCCATCGCCAGCTCGCCGGTCGACGACGTCCCGACCGCGAACGGCAGCGCGACCGCCCACGCCGTCGCCGCCACGGACCAGCCGGCGTGCAGGCCACCGGAGGAGAACAGCCAGCAGGCGAGGGCCCGCGCCCAGAACGGCCAGGTGGGCGGCACCCTCGCCAGCAACCAGTAGATCGCGCGGGCGAGGAGACGGTCGCGGACGACGACGACGTTGAGCAGCGCCGTCGCGAGCCCGGCGACCACGGTGCCGCGGTCGAGCGACTGCGGCGCGAGGAGGCCCCCGACCACCTGCGCGCCCCCGGCGACCATCCCGACGAGCACGAACGCGGTGTAGGGCCGGACGACGTCGCCCAGCACCAGCCGCCGTCCCCAGCCGGGGACGGCGTGCCGGGCCGCGCTCGGACGCCGGGCGAGGACCGTCACGCGCCGACGGGCGTCGGTCGGGCGGCTGCGGCCACCAGCGCGGCGCCCCGCTCTCGCAGCACCGAGCGCAGCACCTTGCCGTTGGCGTTCACCGGCAGCGCGTCGACGACCTCGAGGAACGCCGGCACCTTGTACCGGGCGATGCGGCCGCGGCAGCGGGCCCGCACCTCGTCGAGCGTCAGCTCGGGGTGCCCGGGTGCCTGCGCGACCCACAGCATCACCTGCTCGCCGAGCAGGTCGTCCGGCACCCCCACGACCTCGGCGTCGACGACGTCCGGCATCGCGACGAAGAACTCCCGCAGCTCGTCGGGCGCGATCTTCTCCCCGCCGCGCACGATGACGTCGCGCAGCCGACCGAGGATGCGCACGTCCCCCGTCGGGTCCTGCACGGCGAGGTCGCCGGTGCGCAGCCAGCCGTCGGCGCCCAGCACCTCGGCCGTCGCCTCGGGCTGACCCCGGTAGCCGAGCATCGTCGGGTAGCCGCGCAGCTGCAGCTCGCCCCGCTCGCCGCGGCCGAGCACGTCCCCCGTCGTGGTGTCGACGACCCGCACCTCGACGCCCGGGACGGCCAGCCCCGCCGTGCCGACCCGGCGCTCCGGCGGCATCCAGGTGCGGCCCGTCGTGGGCGCCCCGCCGACCTCCGTCATGCCCCAGGCCTGCAGCACGTCGGGCAGGTGCAGGTCGCGCACGACGCGCTCCATCACCGACGGGCTGACCGCCGAGGCACCGCAGATGCCGGTGCGCAGGCTGGTGAGGTCGAACCCGTGATCCTGCTGCACGGCGAGCAGGCTCAGGAACATCGTCGGCGCGCCGTGCAGCACGGTGCAGCGCTCGCGCTCGACGGTCTCCAGGACGCGTTCGGCGTCGAAGGACGGCCCGGACAGCACCATCGCACCACCTCGGCATACGGCCGGCAGCACGCACTGCGCGAGCATGAAGACGTGGCCGAAGCCGGTCGAGACGCAGTACCGGTCGCGCTCGTCGCAGTGCAGCAGCGCCGAGCTCGTCCACGCCCCGGTGACCAGGCTGCGCGCGGGCAGCACGACCGCCTTGGGGCGCCCCGACGTGCCGGAGGTGAACAGGATCACGGCGGGGTCCTCGACCTCGACGGCGGCGCTGCGACGGTCGACCTCGACGGGGTCGACGTCGTCGGCGCGGGCCAGCAGCGCCCGCCACGCCGGCTCGCCGACCACCACGACGCGCGGCGGCTCGGGCAGCTCGTCGGCGACGGCACGGGCGACGCCCGCGAAGTCGGTGGTCTTGTAGGGCTCCCGGGTGAACAGGTGGGTCGCGCCGACCAGCCGCAGGCCGTGCTCCAGCTCCCTCGAGCCGTACGACGGGTCGAACGACACCGTGACCGCCCCGACCCGGGCGACCGCCAGCATCAGCAGCACCCACTCCGGCTGGCAGGTCGTTCAGAGCGCGACGCGGTCGCCGGGTCGGACGCCGTCGGCCACGAGCGCCCGCGCGAACCGGTCGACGTCGGCGCCGAGCTGCGACCACGTCCACCGGCGGCGGCCGGCGACGTCCACGAGGGCGTCGCGAGCCCCCCAGCGGCGCACCGTGTCGGCGAGCGTCGCCGGGACGGTGTCGCCGACGAACGGCTCCGGGTCGTGCGACCTGCCCGGTTCGCCCACCGCGACCCAGCCGTCTGACATCATGACAACCTCCGCAACTGTGTTGGTGGTGCAACCCTAAGGTTTCCTCCGGGAACGCGCGAGAGGGTCGGCGCGCGCGGTCCCCGGGCGGTCCGGGCGAGGCGAGCCGGGCGACCGTCGGGAACGGCTCGGGCCGCCTCGACGGCTCCCGCGTGACGTCGCTCACGGGGTCGGCCGCACCCGCGGATCGGAGCGCCTCTCCGGCGTTGTCGGTGGGCCGTCCTACCGTCTGCTGCGTGAGACCGGTCCAGGGAACGCTCGACGAGCTCGGCACGCCGCTGGCGGACGTCGAGTTCGTCGTCGTCGACCTCGAGACGACCGGTGGCTCGGCGGCCGACTGCGGCATCACCGAGGTGGGCGCCGTGCGGGTGCGCGGCGGTCAGGTGCTCGGTGAGTTCCAGACCCTCGTGCACCCCGGCGAGCCGATCCCGCCGTTCATCCAGCTGCTCACCGGCATCACCGACGGCATGGTCGCCTCCGCGCCGCCCATCGAGTCGGTGCTGCCGGCGTTCCTCGAGTTCGCCCGCGGCGCGGTGCTGGTGGCGCACAACGCGCCGTTCGACATCGGCTTCCTCAAGGCCGCGGCGGCGCGCTGCGGGCACCCCTGGCCGGGCTTCGCGGTCGTCGACACGGTGCACCTCGCGCGGCAGGTCGTCACCCACGACGAGGTGCCCAACCGCAAGCTGGGCACGCTGGCGCGGCTGTTCGGCGCCGCCGTGACCCCCGACCACCGGGCGCTGCACGACGCGCAGGCCACGGTCGACGTGCTGCACGCGCTGCTCGAGCGGGTCGGGTCGCTCGGCGTCCACTCGCTCGAGGAGCTGATGACCTACACCGCCCGGGTGTCGGCCGCGCAGCGCCGCAAGCGGTGGCTGGCCGAGGGGCTCCCCCACGCGCCCGGCGTCTACGTCTTCCGCGGCGCCCGCGACGAGGTGCTGTACGTCGGCACCTCGCGCGACCTGCGCACCAGGGTGCGCACGTACTTCACCGCCTCCGAGCACCGGACGCGGATGGGCGAGATGGTCGGGCTCGCCGAGCGCGTCGACCCGGTCGTCTGCGAGACCGCGCTGGAGGCGCAGGTGCGCGAGCTGCGGCTGATCGCCGAGCACAAGCCGCGCTACAACCGCCGCTCGCGCCACCCCGAGCGCGCACCGTGGATCAAGCTGACAGACGAGCCCTACCCCCGGCTGTCGGTGGTCGCGTCGGTGCGCGACGACGGCGCGACGTACCTCGGCCCGTTCCACGGCCGGCGCACCGCCGAGCTCGCGGTCGACGCCCTGCACGAGGTCTTCGCGCTGCGCCAGTGCACCCGGCGGATGGGTCGGCGAGGTGGGGGCGGCGCCTGCGCGCTGGCCGGGATGGGGCGGTGCAGCGCGCCGTGCGTCACCGCCGCCGACGACGCCACCCGCGCCGACGGCGAGGAGCGGTACGCCGCGGTCGTGCACCGGGCCCGCCGGGCCATGTCCGGCGACTGCCGCGAGCTGACCGGGCGGCTGCAGGAGCGCATCGGCCAGCTGTCGGGCGACGAGCGGTTCGAGCAGGCGGCGACGGTGCGCGACCGCCTGCTCACGGTGGTGCGGGCCGCCGCGCGCACCCAGCGGCTCGGCTCGCTCGCCGGCTGCCCCGAGATCGTCGCGGCGCGACGGCGCGACCTCGACGCCGGCGGCGGCTGGGAGCTGGTGCTGGTGCGGCACGGGCGCTTCGCCGGCACCAGCGTCGCGCCCCGCGGCGCCGACCCGTGGCCCTACGTCGACGCGCTGCGCGCCACCGGCGAGGTTGTGCAGCCGCCGCTGCTGCCCGCGCCGTCGGCGACCGCCGAGGAGGCCGAGCTGGTGCTGCGCTGGCTCGAGCAGGACGGCACCCGCCTGGTGGTCGTCGAGGGCGAGTGGAGCTGCCCGCTGCACGGGGCGGGCGGCGAGCGCTGGCGCCTCGAACCGGTCGAGCGCTCGCTGCGGCAGGGCGTCGTCGGCTTCGACGAGCCCGGGGTGCGCGGCGGTGGCTGGCGTCGCGGTGGCCAGGCCCGCGCCACCGGCTGAGCCGCGCCGGCGCTCGTCGTCGTCGAGGGGCCGCGGGGTCGCCGTCCGCGGGTAGGCTGCCGCCGTGATCACCGCGATCGTCATGGTGCAGGCCGAGGTCAGCCGCATCCCCGAGGTGGCGCAGGCCATCGCCGACCTCGACGGCGTCAGCGAGGTCTACTCGGTGACCGGCGGCGTCGACCTGGTGGCGATGGTGCGGGTGCGCGAGCACGAGCAGCTGCACGAGGTGATCGCCGACCGGTTGAACAAGGTCGAGGGCGTGGTCGGTACGACCACCCACATCTCGTTCCGCGCCTACTCGCAGCACGACCTCGAGGCGGCGTTCTCCCTGGGCTTCGAGTAGCCCGCGCGGATCAGCCGCGCAGCTGGTCGAGCACCTTCGCCAGCCGGCGCTGCCGGGTCGCCTCGGCCTTGGCCGACTCCAGCTGGCGCACGGCCTCCTTGCGGGCCGAGGGAGCCAGCGCGTCGAAGCGCTCACGCAGCCCGGGCTCGGCGCCCAGCGCCGTCAGCAGGTCCTCCGGCAGCTCGACGGTGCGCGGCGCCGCGTCGACCACCAGCTCGACCACGACGTCGTCACCGGCCGCCACCCCCGCCGCGTCACGGTGCTCCTTGGCGAGCGGCACGAGGGTGCGCCCGCCCATGACGCCGGTGGTGCTGCGGTACGTGTACCCGTTCACCGTGACGACCACCGCGGTGCGCCGGCCGCCGAGCTCGGCCACCACGTCGTCCGGCACCGGCAGCCCGGTCGCGCTGCCGCCGCCCGACAGCACCTGCGTCGTGAACCTCATGCGCGGCTCCTCGTGGCGTCGACCCAGCGGGTGAGCACCGCGGCGGCGGAGCCCGAGTCGACCGAGTCGGCGGCGCGCTGCAGCCCCTTGCGCTGCACCTCGGCCAGCGCCGCGTCGTCGCCCGGCGCCGACGCCGACCCGTCGAGCAGGCGGACGGCGGCGAGCGCGGCCGCCGCGTTCAGCAGCACCGCGTCGCGGATCGGCCCGGTGGCCCCGCCCAGCACGTCGCGCACCACCTGGGCGTTGTGCGCCGCGTCGCCGCCGCGCAGCTGCTCGAGCCCGGCGGCCGGCACACCCAGCTGCGCCGGGTCGAGCACCAGCGGCCGCACCGCGTGCTCGTGCGCGAGCCAGACGTGCGACGGCCCGGAGGTCGTCAGCTCGTCGAGGCCGTCGTCGCCGAGGAACACCAGCGCGCTCGCGCCGCGGTCGGCCAGCACGCCCGCGACCAGCGGCGCCATCCGCGCGTCGGCCACCCCGACGGCCGCGGCCGTCGGCTGCGCGGGGTTGGTCAGCGGCCCCAGGAAGTTGAAGGCGGTGGCGACGCCCAGCCCGCTGCGCACGGCGGCGGCGTGCCGCATGGCCGGGTGGAACAGCCCGGCGAAGCAGAAGGTGATGCCCGCCTCGGCCGCGACGGCCGCGACGTCCGCCGGGCGCAGGTCGAGCCGCACCCCCAGCGCCTCGAGCACGTCGGCCGAGCCGCACGCGCTGCTCGCGGCCCGGTTGCCGTGCTTGACCACCAGCTCGCCGCTGCCGGCCACCACGAGCGCGGCCATCGTCGAGATGTTCACGGTGTGCGCCCGGTCGCCGCCCGTGCCGACCACGTCGACCGCTGCGCCCGGCACCTCGATGGGCACCGCGTGCGAGAGCATCGCGCGCACCAGACCGGTGAGCTCCTCGACGTCCTCGCCCTTGGCGCGGAGCGCGACCAGGAACCCGGACAGCTGCACGGGGCTCGCCGCGCCGATCATCACCTGGTCCATGGCCCAGGCCGACTGCGCGCTGGTCAGGGACGCACCGGCGAGCAGCTGCTGCAGCAGGCCGCTCCACGTCGGGGCGGGGGCAGAGGTGTCCACGTCGGTCCTCACGGCGGCCACGCGCCGGCTGTTCAGCCGGCGACGACGACGCGCGCGAGCTCGCCGACGGCGCGCGCGACCGCGGCGGGGTCGAGCGGGTGCGGCACGGCGTTGTCCGCCAGCGACCAGGCCGCCAGCCAGGAGTCCTGCGGGCGCCCGGTCAGCACCAGGATCGGCGGGCAGCGGAAGATCTCGCTCTTCAGCTGCCGGCACAGTCCCAGCCCACCGACCGGCGACGCCTCGCCGTCGAGCACCACGACGTCGATCCCGCCCGCGTCCAGCGCCGTGATCACCGCCGTGGAGGTGGCGCACTCGAGGTACTCGACCCGCGGCAGGTCGGACGCCGGGCGCCGGCCGACCGCCATGCGCACGGCCTCGCGCACGGTGACGTCGTCGCTGTAGACCAGCACCTTCAGGGTGCTGGTCGAGCCGGCCTGGTCGGCGTCGTGCGTCGCGCTCATGCCTGTCAGTTCCTCGGGTCGATCGGGGGCCCTGCGGGCTCGTCCCGGCGAGCGTACCGGGCGGTGGCGCGGGGGGTCGCTCGCCCCGCCCGGCGCGATCGACGACCCGCCGGGACCCGACCGCCCCGGTGTCACCGCTCTGGTCCATACTGCAGAGCGTGGCGACGACAGCAGCAGTCGAGACGGGCCCGACCCACGCGGTGGTGAGCCGTCCCAACATGGCCTCGGTGGGCACCATCGTGTGGCTCTCCAGCGAGCTCATGTTCTTCGCGGGCCTGTTCGCGATGTACTTCTCGATCCGGTCCGTGGTGCCCGAGCAGTGGGTCACCGGCCCCGAGAAGCTCAACGTGCCGTTCTCGGCGGTCAACACGCTCGTCCTGGTGATCAGCTCCGTCTGGTGCCAGCTCGGTGTCTGGAAGGCCGAGCAGTTCCAGCCGGGCCGCACCGGCAGCCTGCTGCAGCTCAAGCAGTGGGGCATGCGCGAGTGGTACGCGCTGACGTACCTCTTCGGAGCGGTCTTCGTCGCCGGCCAGGTCTACGAGTACGCGAGCCTCGTGCACGAGGGCCTGAAGATCAGCACCGACGGGTACGGCTCGGTTTTCTACCTGACGACCGGCTTCCACGGCCTGCACGTCACCGGCGGCCTCATCGCCTTCCTGCTGATCATCGGCCGCTCGTTCGCCGCCCGCCGATTCGGTCACGCCGAGGCCACCGGCGCGATCGTGACGTCCTACTACTGGCACTTCGTCGACGTCGTCTGGATCGGCCTGTTCGCCACCATCTACCTGCTGCAGTGAGCCCCAGCCCGACGCCCCCCGGCCCCCCGGCCGCCGACCGCGCCACGACCTCGCTGGTGCCAGGCGGCCGACGTAGGCTCGGACCACCGCACGAGACGAGGACCCGCACGTGACCGCTCTTGCCGCCCGACGGCGCTCCCCACTGGCCCTGGCGATCCTGATCGCCCTGGGTCTGCTGGTGACCGGTGCTGCCTACGCGGCGCTGGCTCCGCAGCAGGCGCAGGCGTCGACCGCGACCACCGACGACGTCGCCCAGGGCAAGCAGCTCTTCCTGGCCAATTGCGCCACCTGCCACGGGCTGAACGCCCAGGGCGCGCAGCCCGACAAGGAGGGCCAGGTCGCCGGTCCGAGCCTCATCGGCGTCGGGGCCGCGTCCGTCGACTTCCAGGTCGGCACCGGTCGCATGCCGTTGGCGGCGCAGGGCCCGCAGGGTCCCGACAAGCCGGCCGTGTTCACCCAGGAGCAGACCCGCCAGCTCGCGGCCTACGTCGCCTCGCTCGGCCCGGGCCCGGCCATCCCCGCCGGCGAGTACACCGACGACTCGCAGGGCAACGCCGCGACCGGTGGCGAGATCTTCCGCGTCAACTGCGCCATGTGCCACAACTTCGCCGGTGCCGGCGGCGCCCTCACGCAGGGCAAGTACGCCCCCTCCCTCGAGGGCAGCAGCGGCAAGCACATCTACGAGGCGATGCTCACCGGACCGCAGTCCATGCCGGTGTTCAACGACGCCAACATCAGCCCCGAGCAGAAGCGCGACGTCATCGCCTACCTGAAGACGGTGCAGCGCGAGCCCAGCGAGGGCGGCGCCCAGCTCGGCAAGCTCGGTCCGGTGACCGAGGGCCTGTTCGCCTGGATCGTCGGCATCGGCGCCCTCATCGGCTGCGCCGTCTGGCTCGGGTCGAAGGCCGCCTGACATGACCGAGCACGAGCACGACGGAGCACAGATGAGCGACGAGACCACCGACGCCCGGCAGGCCGACGCCACGTACGGCCCGGGGGGCGAGGTCGGGCTGCACCGCGAGCAGAGCAGCGAGCTCACCGGCCGTACGGGCGCGTCCGGCGACGGCACCATCCGACGCGCCGAGCGGCTCGAGGGGTCGACGGCGGCCCCCACCCTCTTCGAGAACCCCGGACTGCCGGCGCACGTGCACCGCATGGCCGACACCGACCCGCGGGCTGCCAAGCGGGCCGAGCGCCAGGTCGCGGCCATGTTCTTCCTGTCGATGGTCGCCACGCTGCTGTTCCTGGTGTCCTACTTCGCGGTCGACCCCGACACGCGCACGTTCGTGCCCCTCATCGGCCCGACGAAGCTGCAGAACCTGCTGCTCGGGCTGGGTCTCGGCTTCGCCCTCTTCTTCATCGGCATCGGTGCGGTCCACTGGGCCAAGACGCTGATGCCCGACGAGGAGGTCGTCGAGGAGCGGCACCCCATCCGCAGCGACGACCACGCCCGCGCCGAGACGGTGCGCACGGTCATGGCAGGCGCCGAGGCCAGCGGCATCAAGCGCCGGCCGCTGATCAAGATGACGCTGGGCGGTGCGCTCGGTCTCTTCGGGCTGCCGTTCATCGTGGCGCTGCGCGACCTGGGCCCGCTGCCGGGCGACCGGCTGTCCAAGACGATGTGGAAGGCGCAGACGCGCCTGGTGAGCGACCCCGAGCTGGCCCCCATCAAGGCCGAGGACGTCACCATCGGCTCGGTCTTCCACGTGATGCCCGAGGGCATCGACAAGGTGCCCGACCGTCTCGAGCAGCGGGCGAAGGCCGCGGTGCTGCTCATGCGCCTCGACCCGGCCGACATCAAGTCCCAGAAGGAGCTCAGCTGGGGCTACGAGGGGATCGTCGCCTACTCCAAGATCTGCACCCACGTGGGGTGCCCGGTGGGTCTGTACGAGCAGCAGACGCACCACCTGCTCTGCCCCTGCCACCAGTCGACGTTCGACGTCACCGACGACTGCAAGGTCATCTTCGGACCCGCCCACCGCAACCTGCCGCAGCTGGCGATCACGGTGGACGCCGAGGGCTACCTGGTCGCCAAGCAGCCCTTCCGCGAGGCCGTGGGCCCCAGCTTCCCTGAGCGAGGACACCGATGAGCGAGACCAAGATGTCGCCGGCGGGCAAGGCCGCCAGCTACGTCGACGAGCGAACGGGCGCCGCGAAGGCGGTGTCGTACGGCCTGAAGAAGGTCTTCCCGGACCACTGGTCGTTCATGCTCGGCGAGATCGCGATGTACAGCCTGATCATCCTGCTGCTCACCGGCACGTTCCTGACGTTCTGGTACGTGCCGTCGGTGGGGTCGACCGTCTACGACGGCTCGTACCTGCCGCTGCGCGGTGTCGAGATGTCGGAGGCCTACGCCTCGACGGTCGGCATCTCGTTCGAGGTGCGCGGCGGCCTGCTGATCCGGCAGATCCACCACTGGTCGGCGCTGCTCTTCGTGGCCTCGATCGCGGTGCACATGTTCCGGGTGTTCTTCACCGGCGCCTTCCGCAAGCCGCGCGAGATCAACTGGGTCATCGGCCTGGTGCTGGCGCTGCTGGCGCTGATCGAGGGCTTCGCCGGCTACTCGCTGCCGGACGACCTGCTCTCCGGCACCGGCCTGTCGTTCGCCCGCGGCATGATCCTGTCGATCCCCATCGTGGGTTCGTACATCTCCTCGTTCGTCTTCGGCGGCGACTACCCCGGCGAGTCGCTCATCCCGCGGCTCTACACGGTCCACATCCTGCTGATCCCGGCCATCCTGGTGATCCTGTTCACCGTGCACGTCGGCCTGGTGGCGCTGCAGCGGCACACCCAGTACCCCGGCCCGGGCAAGACGGAGAAGAACGTCGTCGGCTTCCCGGTCATGCCGGTGTACGCGGCGAAGGCCGGTGGCTTCTTCTTCATCGTCTTCGGCGTCACCGTCCTGCTCGCGGCGGTCGCCACGATCAACCCGATCTGGGCCTACGGACCGTACGACCCCTCCCCCGTCACCGCGGGTTCGCAGCCCGACTGGTACATGGGCTGGCTCGAGGGGGCGATCCGGATGCTGCCCGGCTGGCTCGAGTTCCAGGTGTTCGGCTGGACGTTCAGCTTCAACATCGCGCTCGGCGGCCTGGTGCTGCCCGGCATCGTGACGATGCTGGCGATCTTCTACCCGTTCATCGAGGCGTTCGTGACGGGTGACAAGCGCGAGCACCACCTGCTCGACCGCCCGCGCAACGCCCCGACCCGCACCGGGCTCGGCGCCATGGCCATCACCTTCTACTGCCTGCTCTGGGCAGGTGGCGGCAACGACCTGCTCGCGACGCACTTCGGGATGTCGATCAACGACATCACCCGCTCGCTGCGCATCCTGGTCTTCGTGGTCCCGCCGCTGGTCTTCGTGGTCACGAAGCGCATCTGCCTCGGCCTGCAGCGCCGCGACCGCGACCTGGTGCTGCACGGTCGGGAGAGCGGGCGCATCGTGCGACTGCCCCACGGTGAGTTCATCGAGGTGCACGACCCGCTGACGCCCGAGCAGGCCTGGCCGCTGGTGCAGCACGACTCGCACCGTCCGCTGCCGGCGCCGCAGACGGTCGACGCGAACGGCGTGCGCAGCCCCGGTGGCCGCCTGCAGGCGATCCGCGCCCGCATGTCGTCCTTCTGGTTCGAGGACCGCGTCGAGCCCGTCACCCCCGACGAGCTCGCCGCCGCCCACAGCCACGGGGCCCACGACGCGCTGACTGCCGACGACCACGAGGTGAAGGCCGTCACCAGCAGCCACTGAGCACGCACTCACGACGCCCGGCCCGAGCACCCGCTCGGCGCCGGGCGTCGTCGCGTCCGGCCCGCTGCAGTCGGCACGTGCCGGTGGCGTGACCTGGGCCTGCCCCTAGTCCCCTGGTCCCCGTCGGGGGCCGCAGCCAGCAGACGGCTCGGCGGCTGGTCCCGGCTGACGGTTCCCGACCGGCGGTCATGGTCTGCTGGTCTCGGTCAGCGCGCCGCAGTCGCACGTCGCGATCAGCGCGTCCGCTGGGTGCGGCGGACGCGTCCCTGTCGGAACCGTGCGCCAGCCGCACCCCACGGCCTCCCCACCTCGGGCAGGCCAGACGCACCGCGCCGCGCCCGCCGTGTACCCCCTGCACGCCGTCGCCGGCACCCTGCCGCGCACTGCACCGGTGAGACCCGCGCACCCTGACTACTCCCCGGGCCGGCTCCTTGGACCCTGTGGGCGCTCAGGCGCGCCGGCCCGTGTCGAGCCTCGGCCCGGCGCGGACAGCCCGTTGCGGCACAGGAGCCTCGACGAGCCATCCCCCATTCCGAGGCAGCAGCAGCCCACCCGCCTGACGAGCGCGCCGGCAGCGAAGGGTCGGTGAGGACACCCACCGGAGGCAGCGCCAGCTGATGAGGGACCCTCCGGGGTGGCGCGACTCAGTGAGGGCCTGCCGAAGGCAGCGCAACCAGGTGCGCGGGCCCGCTGCAGGGCAGCGCAACCCGATGCGGAGACCGGCCGGTGACGACGCAACCAGGTGCGGGCCCGCCCGAGGCAGTACGACCGGGCGACGGAACCGGCCGCGGGTAGGGCGACCTCGTCACGGGGCACGTCAGCGGCGGCGCGACCTGATGACCGATCCCGCCGCCAGCAGCGCACCGCGGTGCCGGAGCTTAGCCGCAGGCAGGAAGCCCGGTGGCTGGACCGCCACAGTGACGCGACCTGGGGCCGGAGCGTCTGTGCGGCAGAGGGCCCGGCGCCTGGGCCCGCCGCGGCGCGACCTGCGTCAGAACCCGCCGCAGGCAGCGCGACCAGGCGTCACAACCCCCGGAAGCAGCCCGACGTGGTGACGGAGCACCTGGGCAGCAGAGCGGCGGAATGACCGAGCGCGATGGCCTGACGCCGTCGCGCCGGCCTCGGGCCCGGGTGCCGTGCGCCGGGTGGCTCGGCGACGCACGAAGCCCCCGATCGTGGCATCGGCCCAGGCAGCGGCCGTTGCCACGACGCGGGCAGCTCGGAGCGCAGTCGACTCGTGAGGTGTCGCGTCCCGTCTTGGCCCGTGGTGGCGCTGGCGAAGCCGCCCGCGGGGCGCCGCGCGGCCCGAGCCGGTGTGGTGGCCGACCCGAGCCGCGCGGTGCGGCCCGCCCCGCGCGTGCCGCGGCACCAGCCTGTCCGACTCCCCCGCCGCTGTGGGCAACGCGATGTCGTTGATCGCCGAAACGCACGTCACGGGACGCCCACGCCGGTGCTTGGTCAGCGGCAGCACGAGCCACCGCGGTGCCGGTCCCGAGGCGCGGACGTCCCGCTGAGGCCTACCAGACCGAGGCCGTGCGATCCCAGGCGCACGGCCCCGGGGGCCTACCCTGCGGCAGCGGTCGGGTCAGGCGAGGGCGGAGTGCTTGGCCCAGCTGGCCAGGCTCATGTTCCACATCGTGTAGCCGTTGTACGACTCGAGGCCCCGGTTCGAGCCGACGTACTTCACGACGTCGCCCATCTTGGAGCGGTCGAAGAGCCACTTGGCGTTGGCGGTGCTCATGCCCGTGCAGCCGTGGCTCACGTTCGCGTGGCCCTGCGAGCCGACCGACCAGGGAGCGGCGTGCAGGAACTCACCGCTCCACGTCACGCGCATCGCGTACTTCACCTTGACGTTGTAGTACTCGGGGTCGCTCTTCTTCAGGCCGGTCGTCTCGGCGTTCATCTGCCGCTCGCTCTCGCGGCTGAGGATGACCTTGATGCCGTTGCGGGTGCGGAAGCGCGGCGCGTCCTTGCCCGTGGTCACGGGCATCGTGCGGATGACCTTGCCGTTCTTGCGCACCGTGATGGTGTGCTTGTCGACGTCGACGGTGCTGATCATCGACGAGCCGATGGTGAAGGTCGTCTTCGCGTTGCGGGCCGTCCACACGCCGTCGCGGGTCTCCGTGCCGGCGATCGGCGCGTCGATCGTGACCTTGGTGCCCGGCTTCCAGTACCCCTTGGGGCGCCAGATGAGCTGGCGGGCGTCGAGCCAGCCCCACGAGCCCTCGACCTTCGGCGACGTCGTGACCGTGACCTTGCGCTCGACGTCGGCCTGCTTGTCGGCGTCGACCAGACCGGCGAACTGCACGACGGCCGGCATGCCCACGCCCACCTCACCCGAACCGGAGGGCAGCAGGGCGAAGTCGGCGGTGTCCTTCGGGGTGATGGTCTTCAGCTTGACCGTCTTCGACACCGACTGCTTCGCGGCGTTCTCGGCGGTGGCCCGCACCGTGTAGGTGCTCTTGACGGCCAGCGCGTCGGTCGCGGTCCAGGTGGCCCGGTCGTCGCTGAACGCGCCGTCGACGGCACGGCCCTCGCCGTCCTCGACCGTGACGTCGGTCAGCGTGCCGCCCGAGGCGGTGACCTCGACCTTCTGGTCGGGACGCACCTTCTTGCTGCCGCCGGGGGTGATGCTCAGCGACGCCGGCTCGGCCTGGGGCGCGGACGACGTCGAGGACGCGGACGACGAGCTGGAGGCATCGCCGGCGGGCGAGGCGCCGGTGGAGGCGTCCTGACAGGCTGCGGCGCCGAGCACGACGGCGAGCGCTGCGGCGCAGGTGGTGGCGGTGCGCCGCAGACGGCGTGCGGACGTGCTCATGCAGGACTCCCCGATCGCGTCGACGGCGGACGCGTCGTCCACGGGACCTGTCGGGGTCGCCGGCGGTGTCGCGGCCACGAACAGTCTACGTGATGCACGGGCGAGGGCCCATGGTCTCGCCGCAGCCGGAGAGTCTGGGAACAGGCTGGACGCGCGGCCCGTCGGAGGGGCCGCGCGTCCAGGATGCGCAGGGTCGGCCGGCGGCAGGGCCGCGGCCGGACGTCGGCTCAGTGCGCGTGCGCCCCGCGCCAGTACTCGAAGACCCAGCCGACGAGCGCCAGGGCGCCCAGGCCGACACCGAGCAGCGAGAGCCACCAGCCGACGGCCATGCCGGTGAAGACCACGGCGCCGGACAGCGCCAGCGGCAGCGGCCACCAGCTGTGCGGGCTGAAGAAGCCGTACTCGCCGGCGGCGGCCTCGACCGGCGCGGTCGGGTCGTCCTCGGGGCGGGGGTCGATGTGGCGTGCGGTGAAGCGCAGGTACCAGCCCACCATGAGCGCCAGCAGCCCGGTGAGGAACAGCCCGGTCGGGCCGACCTCCTCGGTCCAGTGCGTCAGGAACCCGTAGACGATGCCGACGGGCACGAAGAAGAAGACGCCGGCTCCGAAGAGCCAGGACTCGGCCTTCATGGGTCAGTCCTCCTTGCCGTGGCCGTTGCCGCCGCCGATGCCACCGGTGGTGGTCGCGGTCCCCTGGTCGTCGATGTCGGGCTCGCCGTAGAGGTGGTCGAGCACCGACTTGTCGGCGGTCGGCGCGTCGTGCGCCGCGACGTCGGGGTGGTGCAGGTCGAACGCGGGGCGCTCGGAGCGGATCCGCGGCAGCGTCACGAAGTTGTGCCGCGGCGGCGGGCAGGAGGTCGCCCACTCGAGCGAGCCGCCGTAGCCCCACGGGTCGTCGACCTCGATGAGCGGCGCCGTGCGCCAGGTCTTCCACACGTTGTAGAGGAACGGCAGCGTCGAGGCGCCCAGCAGGAAGGCGCCGAACGTCGACACCTGGTTCATCGTCGTCAGGCCCTCGCCCGGCAGGTAGTCGGCGTACCGACGCGGCATGCCGTCGACGCCGATCCAGTGCTGGATGAGGAACGTGGTGTGGAAGCCGATGAACAGCATCCAGAAGTGCACCTTGCCGAGCTTCTCGTCGAGCATGCGGCCGGTGAACTTCGGCCACCAGAAGTAGAAGCCGGCGAACATCGCGAAGACGACCGTGCCGAACACGACGTAGTGGAAGTGCGCCACCACGAAGTAGGTGTCGGACAGGTGGAAGTCGAGCGCCGGGCTGGACAGGATGACGCCGGTCAGGCCGCCGAAGAGGAACGTGATCAGGAAGCCGATCGACCACAGCATCGGGGTGTCGAACGTCAGCTGGCCGCGCCACATCGTGCCGATCCAGTTGAAGAACTTCAGGCCGGTCGGCACCGCGATGAGCATCGTGGTGAACGCGAAGAACGGCAGCAGCACCTGGCCGGTGACGTACATGTGGTGCGCCCACACCGTGACCGACAGCGCCGCGATCGCGATGACCGCGAAGACCATGCCCTTGTAGCCGAAGAGCGGCTTGCGGCTGAACACGGGCAGGATCTCGCTGATCATGCCGAAGAACGGCAGGGCGATGATGTAGACCTCGGGGTGCCCGAAGAACCAGAACAGGTGCTGCCACAGCATCGCACCGCCGTTGGCCGCGTCGAAGACGTGCGCACCCATCTGCCGGTCGGCTCCGAGCACCAGCAGCGCGGCCGCCAGCACCGGGAAGGCCATCAGCACCAGCACGCTGGTGATCAGCACCGTCCAGGTGAACATGGACATGCGGAACATCGTCATGCCCGGGGCGCGCATGCAGATGATCGTGGTGATGAAGTTGACGGCGCCGAGGATGGTGCCGAAGCCGCTCAGCGCCAGACCGAAGATCCACAGGTCGGCGCCGACACCGGGCGAGTAGGCGACGTCGGACAGCGGCGAGTACGCCGTCCAGCCGAAGGCCGCGGCGCCCGCCGGGGTGAGGAACCCGCCGGCGGCGATGAGCCCGCCGAACAGGTACAGCCAGTAGGCGAACATGTTCAGCCGCGGGAACGCGACGTCCGGCGCGCCGATCTGCAGCGGCATGAGCGCGTTGGCGAAGCCGGCGAACAGCGGTGTCGCGAACAGCAGCAGCATGATCGTGCCGTGCATGGTGAAGAGCTGGTTGTACTCCTCGCCGTTGCGCACGACCTGCAGCCCCGGCTGGAAGAGCTCGGCGCGGATGAGCAGCGCGAGCAGGCCACCGATCATGAACCAGACGAAGCTGGTGATGAAGTACAGGTTGCCGATGACCTTGTGGTCGGTCGTCGTCGCCCAGCGCACCACGGTGCGGCCCAGGGTCGGCCGCGAGGGGGCGACCCAGTCGGCCTCGCGGAAGAGCGGGGTGGAGGCGGTGGCGGTCACGACGTGCTCCCGACGCTGGGGATCTGGTCTCGCTGGTTGGGCTCGAGGCCGCTCTGGTTCAGCGTGTTGGGCAGCTGACCCTCGCGGCCGCTCGCCTTGAGCTGCGCGATGTGCTGGTCGTACTCGGCCTGCGGCACGACGTGGACCTCGAACAGCATCTGGTAGTGGTACTGGCCGCACAGCTCGGCGCACTTGCCGATGAAGGTGCCGGTGCGGTCCGGCCGGACCTGGAACTCGTTGACCCGGCCGGGGATCGTGTCCATCTTCATGAGGAAGGCGGGCACCCAGAACGAGTGGGCGACGTCGCGCGAGGTCAGGTAGAAGCGGGTGACGCGGTCGACCGGCAGGTAGAGGTCGGGCAGGTCGGCCTGCGTGACCTCCTGGCCGTTGCCCGGGTCGGTCTCGACCTGGCGGGTCGACTCGAAGGCGTTGTTGGTGACGTAGTTGAAGTCCCAGCCCCAGCGCTTGCCCATGACGTTCACGACGTTGTCGGACGGGGTGCTGGTGCTCACCAGCACGCTCTCGTCGCGCTGCGTGTAGAAGAACAGCACGCCCACCATGAACAGCGGGATGACCGTGTAGAGGATCTCGATCGGCAGGTTGTACCGCAGCTGGTCGGGCAGCTCGGTGTCGTGCTTGCGCTTGCGGTAGGCGACGACGCACCAGATCGTCAGGCCCCACACGACGACGCCGACGGCGAGCGCGGCGATCCAGGAGCCGTTCCAGAGCGAGGTGACCCGCTCGGACTCGGTCGTCGCGCCCTCGGGCAGGAACCCGCGCGAGGCGCTGCCGGAGCAGCCGGTGAGCGCGAGCAGCGCACCCGCGGCGAGCGCACCGGCCACCACCGGACGACGACGCTGCCGTCGCACGTGACGGCGTGGAGCAAGAGGCGGCACGGCACACCTTTCGACTGACGGACCAGGCAGGGGGACCCCGCCCGAGACGGTCCAAACCTACCGCAGGGCCTGCGAGAGACCAGGGCAGGGTCGGGCTACCGTTTCGCCGTGGCGCAGGGACCCGGGACGCCGGACGAGGGCGTGCGACGGCGGGTGCTGGACGCCGCGTCGCCGCCCCTGTCGGCGGCCGCCCGCGAGGCCTACCTCGGCGCCCTCGACGAGGGCTGGGCCGACCCCCGGCGGCTGCACGCGGAGGGCCGGCGCGCCCGCGCGCTGCTCGACGGCGCGCGCGAGGCGGTGGCCTCGGTGGTGGGCGTGCTGCCGGCCGAGGTCGCGTTCACCCCGAACCCCACCGTCGCGCTGCACACCGGGCTGCGCGGGCTGCTGCACGGCCGCCGGCGCGCCGGGGCCGGGCTGGTGCTGTCGGCCGTCGAGCACTCCGCGCTGCTGCACACCGGGCAGTGGCACGAGGCGGCGGGCGGCGGCACGACCCTCGTCGAGGTCGACCGCCTGGGGCGCGTCGACGTGGAGGCCTTCGTCGCGGCCGCCGGTTCCCCCGGCGTCGCGGCGGCCGCCCTGCAGGCGGCGAACGGCGAGGTGGGCACCCGGCAGCCGGTCGACGACGTGCCGGGCCGCGTCGGCGTCGCGCACAGGGTGCGGGCCGCGGGCGTCCCCCTGCTGGTCGACGCGACGTCGACGCTCGGCCGCGACGCGGTGCCCGCCGGCTGGGACGTGCTGGTCGGCGCGGCCCGCGCCTGGGG